>CAVJRQ010000062.1:13630-20104 GCA_963652075.1 Acutalibacteraceae bacterium | reverse complement strand
GCCAACGTAAGTACTTTCATCGGCCAACGTAAGTACTTACGTGAGCCATCGTAAGTACTTGCGTGGACAACACATACGTGCTACATCACTATGCCTGGCCATACATGCGGGTGCGCATCTCTTTGATGTGGTCACTGCTGATGTACTCGTCATAAGTCATCATCTTGTCTATGATGCCGTTGGGCGTCAACTCGATGATGCGGTTGGCCACTGTCTCGATGAACTCGTGGTCGTGTGACGAGAAGAGGATATTTCCCTTGTAGGTCTTCAAGTTGTTGTTGAAGGCTTGAATGGACTCCAAGTCCAGATGGTTGGTAGGAGTATCCAGAATCAGACAGTTGGCGTTTTTCAACTGCATGCGTGCAATCATGCAACGCATCTTTTCACCTCCGGAGAGCACATTCACTTTCTTCAGCACCTCTTCGCCCGAGAAGAGCATACGTCCCAAGAATCCCTTCATGTACACTTCGTTGCCTTCGCCAAACTGGCTGAGCCAGTCCACCAGGTTGAGGTCGCAGTCGAAGAACGAGGTGTTGTCCAAAGGCAGATAGGCCGTGGTGATGGTTACGCCCCAGTTATAGTGTCCTGCGGCAGGCTTCTGGTTGCCGTTGATAATCTCGAACAACGCCGTCATGGCGCGTGGGTTATGGCTCAGGAATACAATCTTGTCGCCCTTCTCCACATTGAAGTTGACATCGTTGAACAGTACCGTGCCGTCCTCGGTGACCGCACGCAGTCCAGACACCTCCAGTATCTGGTTGCCCGGTTCGCGTTCAGGGGTGAAGATGATGCCGGGATATTTACGTGACGACGGCTTAATCTCTTCGATATTCAGTTTCTCCAACATCTTCTTTCGGCTCGTGGTCTGCTTGCTCTTGGCTACGTTGGCGGAGAAACGGCGGATGAACTCTTCCAGCTCTTTCTTCTTCTCCTCAGCCTTGGCCTTTTGGTTTTGCTGCTGACGCAAGGCGAGCTGGCTACTCTCGTACCAGAAGCTGTAGTTACCGGCAAACAGGTTAATCTTTCCGAAGTCAATGTCCACGGTGTGTGTGCAGACGGAGTCGAGGAAGTGACGGTCGTGGCTGACTACCAACACCGTGTGCTCGAAGTTGGAGAGGTAATCCTCCAGCCACATGACGGTCTCCATGTCCAAGTCGTTGGTAGGCTCGTCCAGCAACAGGTTGTCAGGGTTTCCGTAGAGCGCCTGCGCCAACATGACGCGCACCTTCTCCTTACCGCTGAGCTCGCCCATGAGCGAGTAATGCTTGTCTTCCGGGATGCCAAGGCCGCTCAGCAGAGCAGCTGCGTCGCTCTCCGCATTCCATCCGTCGAGCTCGGCAAACTTCTCTTCCAACTCGGAAACCTTCAGTCCGTCTTCGTCCGTGAAGTCCGTTTTGGCATAGAGGGCTTCGCGCTGTTTCATGATGTCCCACAGCACGGTGTGACCCATCATTACGGTATCCATCACCGTGTGGCCGTCCCATTTGAAGTGGTCCTGCGAGAGGACGGAGAGCCGTTCGCCGGGACCCAGTGTCACGCTGCCTTTCGTAGGCTCCAACTCTCCGGATATCGCACGGAGAAAGGTGGACTTGCCGGCACCGTTGGCACCAATCACTCCATAGATGTTGCCGTTCGTGAATTTTAAGTTTACGTCGTTATATAAAACCCTTTTACCAAATTGAATCGCCAAGTTTGAAACTGTAATCATGTCTTCTTTTTCCTATTTATTATATGTATATATCTACCAGTCTGCAAAGATAGCCAAACTGCCCAATCGGTGCAAATCTGCTTGCCTCTTTTTGACTAAAGGTACAGTCTCCCCGAAATAAACATACCTTCGATTACCCGTGCCATTATGGCAGACAGAATCCCCGTTTGAATGGGATAATGCAAGTTTGTGAGGCAAACCGGGCCGAATGGCAAACTATTTGTTGTGCGCTTGGTAATTTTCATATCATTACAAGTATGAGCAAACATCATAAGCATCAAAAGAAGGACAATAATATGGACCAAACGGAAAAAGAAAGAGTGGAAGAAGAGGTTCTGAACAATCCGTCGGAAGAGGCTGCGACAGAGGAGCCCAAGGCTGAGGAGAATCAGGCAGAGACCGAACTTTCGGAAGAGGAGAAGCTGAAACAGGAGTTGGCAAAAGCGCAGGAAGAGAACGCTTCGATGCAAGATAAGTACCTGCGCCTGTCGGCGGAATTCGATAATTACAGGAAACGTACCCTGAAGGAGAAGAGCGAACTGATAAAGAGCGCCGGCGAGCGGGTGATAACGGACATCCTCCCTGTGCTGGACGACTTGGAGCGTGCCTTGCAGAATATGCGGAACTCCGAAGAGGCCAAAGCCTTGACCGAGGGAGTGGAACTGATTCACGGCAAGTTTCTGAAGGTCTTGTCACAGCAAGGGCTGAAGAAGATTGAGACCGAAGGCAAGGAGTTCGATACCGACTATCATGAGGCGATAGCTATGATACCGGCATCCGACGAGGAGATGAAAGGCAAGATACTGGATTGCGTACAGACAGGTTACACGCTGAACGATAAAGTGATTCGCCATGCAAAAGTGGCAGTGGCTCAGTAAACATCGCTCCATAGAACGTTAACGGAAGATTATGGCAAAAAGAGACTATTACGAAGTGCTGGGGGTTGAGAAGACCGCCAGTGCTGACGAGATAAAGAAGGCGTACAGGAAGAAGGCGATTCAGTATCACCCCGACAAGAACCCGGGAGACAAGGAGGCCGAGGAGAAATTCAAGGAGGCGGCGGAGGCTTACGAAGTGTTGAGTAACCCCGACAAGCGTGCCCGTTACGACCAGTATGGCCATGCGGGCGTGGACGGCGCTTCCGGTTTCGGTGGCAATTACGGTGGACAGGGAATGTCCATGGACGACATATTCTCGATGTTCGGCGATATATTCGGCGGACGCGGTGGCTTTGGCGGCTTCGGTGGCTTTGGCGGCGGTAGCGGTCAAAGCCAGCGCCGTTATAGGGGGTCGGACTTGCGCGTGAAGGTAAAGCTCAACCTGAAAGAGGTTTCCGAAGGCGCGAACAAGAAGTTCAAGCTGAAGAAGTATGTGCAGTGTACCCACTGTCACGGGACGGGTGCCGAGGGCAACGGAGGTATGGAAACCTGTCCTACCTGCCATGGAACCGGTTCTGTGGTGCGTACGCAACAGAGCATCTTCGGCATGATGCAGACGCAGTCCGTCTGTCCGCAATGTGGTGGCGAAGGTAAAATCATCAAGAACAAATGTAAGGAGTGCAACGGTGAGGGCGTTGTCTACGGCGAAGAGGTGGTAGAGGTGAAGATTCCAGCCGGCGTAGGCGAGGGCATGCAACTCTCCATGAGCGGTAAGGGTAATGCCGGCCGTCACAACGGTGTGCCGGGAGATTTGCTGATTCAGGTAACCGAAGAGCCGCATCCCGAACTTATCCGTCAGGATAATGACCTGATTTATAACCTGCTGCTTAGCTTCCCCACGGCAGCTCTTGGCGGATCGGTGGAGATTCCTACCATAGACGGCAAGGTGAAGGTGAAGATAGAACCCGGTACTCAACCGGGCAAGGTGCTTCGCCTCCGTGGCAAAGGTCTGCCCAGCGTAAACGGCTACGGTACGGGCGACTTGCTGGTGAACGTCAGCGTGTATGTGCCCGAAACGTTGACCAAGGAAGAGAGGCATACATTGGAAAAGTGGGATGAATCGGACAGCTTCCGTCCCAACGTCTCCGTCAAGGAGAAAATCTTCAAGAAATTCAAGGCGCTGTTCGATTAGTGTGCGAATACCTTCGGGTTGGGCGGAACGCTCCTCCCGACGGAACGACTAATCGCGATTGTGCCAATCTGTTTCATGGCTTTTATCGGTAAAAGGTGTCGCTGACACTTTCCTTCCCGATGGAAGCCATGATTTCTTGTGTGCGGTCTCTCTCTACAGTTGCTCGTCCGTAAACGACAGGGGGAGGAGTTGGCGAACGCCCTCCACCACGTAGACTCCGGCTTGGCCGTAGAGAAGCAGGCGGATGGGGTGACGGAACCGACGCTCCGTCTCCAGCATGACCTGTCGGCACGCCCCGCAGGGGGAGACCGGATCATCCGTGAAGTCCGTACCGTTGTGCGCGGCAATGGCCAGCATCGCCACGGCGGTGTCCGGATGGTGCGCATTGGCGTAGAACAGGGTTGTCCGTTCCGCGCACAGCCCCGAAGGGTAGGCGGCATTCTCCTGATTGCTGCCCGTGATGACATTCCCGTCCACCAGTCGCACCGCCGCGCCCACACGGAAATGCGAATAGGGTGCGTAACTGGTCTGTGTCGCCTTTTTGGCGGCCTCTATCAACTGACGTTCCGTTTCGGTGAGTTCCTCGTAATCGTAGAGGTGAACTTTGCATTCGTGGATAATCTCTTTCATGCTCTTAGTCGTTTGATTCGCAAACAAAGTTACGGGAAAACTTGAAACGAACATGCTTTCTCTTGCGCTCTTTTTTACTTTCCCTTACGGTATTCGCGCTTGAGGCCGAAGTTGAATCCCATATAGAACTGGAGAGTGCCTAAGGAGTTGCTGATCTGAAGGCTTTGACGACGGTAGTCATAGGTGTGGTTGACCCACGAGAGCCCGGCGAAGTACTTGGCGTTGTTGTAGACCAGAGCCGCACGGGTAATGAAGTCGAAGTTGAGCCCGTGATGGCTCTCGTCGCCCGCTTCGTATGAAGAGTGGATGCGTGAACGCTTGTAGGCTACGGCAGGGGCTAAGGAGAGACACGCGAGGCAGTTGCGGGCAAAGACCCAGTTATAGGCGTAGCCGAAGTGGAGACTGAGGTCGGCATACTGGAGCTTGTCCACGCGCAAGGGCGTGACCGTCTGGGTGAGAATCCACTCGGGGAGCTTGGCGTAGTCGAAAGTCATGCGGTGCTGGGAGTAGGAGAAGCCGCTGAGAAAGGAACCGGCGCTTTTGCGCTGGTTTGTGCTCTGTGAGAAGGCGGCAGGGTAGGAGAAATGACGGTTGTTGAAGATATAGTAGAGGTTGAAGCCTTTGACGGAGGCTCGCAAACCGTCGAAGTTGATGGAGACATCCTGCTTGTTCAGCACTTCGGAGGAGTTGCCGTCGGTGAAGCCCTGCAGTTCCTTAATCTTGAAGTCGTTGCCTATCTTCCAATAGTAGAAGTCGACACCGAGTTTGGAACTGTAGAGGTTGAGGGTGAACTCGGTCTTCTTGTTGTTCTCCTTGCCGCCGCCGAAGAGCTGACGGGCATCGATGGACCAGCCGACGAATATCCAGCGCCAACCGAAGTAGGCACCAATCTTGTAGCTTGGATTGGGGGCGAACCTGAACTGTTGCCGCCGGGGCTCGGTGGTGCCGATGTGGTAACTCTCGAAGATGGAGTTGTTGCAGAGCATGACGGCATAGTTGTAGCGGTTGGGCGAGATGTAGGCGGTGTCGTAGTTGTTGAAGTCGATGAATTTCTTGACGAACCTCTCGAAGCGCCGGTCTATGCGTTGGCTCTTGTGCGGCGCAATGGTGTCGGCAGGCTCGGTCTGGGCACAGAGGGGCGGTGCGGACAGTAGCGTGAGGGCAAGGAACAGCAAGGCGACGAGGCGATTCATGGAAGAGAGCGGGCGTGTGGGGGTGTCAGAACTTTCCGAGAATCTTGTCGATGACCCAGTTGGTGGGGGTAGCACTGAGACCGTTGCATGAGCAGATGGTCTTGCCTTGGAGATGTTCCACCACGGCACGGATGAGGGGGAGCTGCACGTAGGTAGGGTTCTCCACGGGAATCTCCTCGCGGCCTCGCTCCGTGTGGAGGGCGATGGGGTCGAACGTGAAGACGGAGAAGCAAATCATACCCTTGTCGCCGATAATCTCGATGCGGTCTTCCTGGGCGGACTCATGCGCCACGAAGCACCACGAACCGGAACCGGGGAGTCCGTTCTCGAACTTGAAACAGGCACTGACGGAGTCCTCCACCTCATAGAGACCGGCACGGTTGCAACAATAGCCTTCGGCCTCGAGGATGCAGCCGAACATGTCCTGCAGGATGTCGAGCTGGTGAGGAGCCAGGTCATAGAAGTATCCGCCTCCGGCAATGTCGGGCTGGAGTCGCCACGGCAGGTTGTTGCGGTTGTAGTCCATCTCGCCGGCCGGTTGGGCGAAGCGTATCTGTACGTTGATGATGTTGCCTATCTGTCCGGTGCTGACAAGCTCCTTCACCTTGAGGAAGTAGGGGAGGTAGCGACGGTAGTACGCCACGAAGCAGGGAACGCCTGTCTCCTGACTGATGCGGTTGATGCGCGTGCAGTCCTCGTAGCTTGCCGCCATGGGTTTCTCGATGTAAACGGGCTTGCCTGCCTTCATCGCCATGATGGCGAAGGTGGCGTGAGAGGAGGGTGGCGTGGCGATGTAGATGGCGTTTACCTCAGGGTCGTCTACCAACTCCTGGGCATCGTCGTAACATTTGGGTATGTGGTGACGCTCGGCGT
>CAVJRQ010000062.1:0-13620 GCA_963652075.1 Acutalibacteraceae bacterium | reverse complement strand
GCTCGGCGTAGGAACGTGCCTTGTTGATGTCGCGGCTCATGACAGCCACCACTTTTGAACCTTCAACCATATTGAATGCCGGGCCGCTCTTGCGTTCGGTGACGTCGCCGCAGCCAATGAATCCCCATTTGATAACCATCTCTTTATCCTTTCTTCGTGTTATACAGATGCAAATGTAGGTATAAATCACGATTTATAGGCCAGTGCCGCAAGAAAAAGTCGAGTTTGCCCCTATCTTTCCGCTATAGCGTGAGCGTTCCCTATAGCATGAGGGGGCTGCAAGAGCAGGAAAAGCGGGTCAGCGCAACTGGTACTTGCTGAGCAGATGTTGGTAGGCGGGTTGTTGCATGTAGTGGGTGAGCCATGCGTTGAGTGTGTCGCGCAAGGCGGTGTTCTGCGGACTGACCCCCCAGGCGTAGAACTGGTTGAAACTGATTTGCGTAGAGATGTCCAGCTGGGGGAAGTCCGGGAGGAGGCGACGGGCGATATGTTCCTCACAGACCGCATAGTCGATGTCACCGTGAGCTACCCTGAAGAGAAGCTGTTCCTCGCCATACGTGTCGTCCTCACGGATGAGGATGGTGTCGCCAATCTCGTGGCTGAGATTGTGGATGCGATGGGCGATGGAGGAGTGGGACGATATGTAGACGGTCTTGCCGGCAAGTTCGAGCTGGTTGTGGACATAACGCAGGGAGTCTTCAGTTTGAGGCTTGCGCTGCACGAGGACTTGCCTGTTTTTAAGGATGGGCATGGTGAAGAGAAGCAGTGAGTCCTTGGACTCGACGGTGACGAGCAGGCCGTTGGCTATCACGTCGTACTCACCCTGTTGAATGCCTTCAATCTGACGGCCGAGGGACATCTCCGGCAGCACCTTGAGCTGTAGCCCCTTGTCACGGGCAAAGGCGCGCGCCAGTTCGTAGTGGAATCCCTGGAGGGAGTCTCCGCTGACATGGAAGCTGACGGCATTGTATTCCGTGGTGATGCGTAGCGTGTCCGAGGTGATAATCTCTTCATAGCCGCGGGGCGTGCCTTGCGGACGGGTGCGGCGCGGAAAGAGGAGTGAGGCGACCGTGACGGAGACGACACCCAAGAGGAGATATTTCAGATAGCGGCGGCGCATAGGCGGTTAGTTGAAGAAATTCCACGAGATGCCCCACTTGAATGCCATGGGGTTGATGGGGTAGTGAGGCACGAGGAAGTAATTGGGTGTGCCCATCCCTTCGTTCACATGGTACATCATGACGTAGATGCGCGTATGTTTCAGGTGGAGGTTGGCATAGAGGTTGACGATGGGGTAGTTGCCAATCTCGATGCGGTTGGAGCTGTTCTGCGCGTAGAACTGTCCCAAGGCTGGAGCATAGTCCTCAGCGTAGTATTTGGTGAAGTAGCGCACGTCCGCGCCGAGCTCTATCTTGAGTACCTTCTTGGCGATGGCAAAATCGAGGTAGAGATTGTGGTAGAGCGAGAGCTCCGGCAAGGGAAGCACTTCCTGGTTGCTGCTCTTTTGGTAGGCAATCTCATTGTCGAGGTGGAGGATGCCGAACTTGAAGTTCTGGCGAAGCACCGCGCTGAGCACCTGTATGTTGTCCGAGCATTGGCGCACGTCCATGTTGATGCGGTAAGTGTTGTCGGAAGCCTGTGTGGAGGCATTGCCGAAGTAGGTGTAGTTCTTGAGGTTCTCCACACCGATGCGCAGGTTGGTGCCGAGCCGCTTGGCAGTGAACTCACCCTCGACGCGGGTACGGAATTCCTTACTGAGGTTGTTGTCCCACCAAAGGTGTTGCGAGTGGTAGTGTCGCTGGTAGAACGACGGGTTGAACCGTTTGGTGAAGGCGTGTGCCGCCAGCTGTATGGTATCCTTGAAGAGACGGAAGTTGAGGTCGATTCGTCCGTCGAGCTCGAATTGTCCGGCATCCTCACCGGTGAGTACCGTCTCGCCCTTTGCGCGGTAGTGAAGCGTGTTGCCTTGCGTACGCGACAGTTCGCCGCCCACGGAGAGCACGTTCTCGGAGTATTTGTGGGTGTAGCTCGTCGTGGCGAGGTCGAGGGTGTCGGGCAATTCATACTTGCGGAGCTCATGCGAGACGAACGCCGTGATGCCTGCCTGCGCCCACTTGTTGAACCCCTCGCGCAAGGCGATGGCGAAGGTGTTCTTCACGGAGAATTGTCGAGTGATATCCAACGTGGAGTCACCCGGCAGATAGGTCTGGTCGTAATAGTTGTCCGGCGTGTCGTAGGCGATATACTTGCGCTTGTAATTCTGCACTTTGACGGAGTGGATAAAGCTGGTGACGGGCACGAACTCCTGGTCAACCTGTGCCGTGTCCTTCGATTCGCGGTAGAAACCGAGGTTGTAGCGGTGGGTGAGGTAGGCGTAGTAGTTGTCGTTGCGCATCCACGTCTTGTCGAGCACGGTGGGAATGTCCGTGGAGTTGTAGGTGTTGGGCAGGTCTTCGGGGTGGGTGATGTAGATATCATCCTCGATGCCACCGTTCTCTGCCATCTTCATGTGGTTCTTGCTGAAGATGAAGTGCAGGTTGTAGTGGTCGCCCATGTAGGAAGAGAAGAGCGTGCCGTTGAAGAACGAGGTGGACTGGTTGTTGTACATGCCTCGTCCGTAGAGGTAGTCGGTGGTGAAGCCAAAGCCGAGCCGGCGGTTGGCGTTGACACCGAAATAGGAACGGAAGCGGTCCTCACCGTCCGTCTGGTTGCCTGCCGAGTAGTACGACAGGTTGGTGAAGGGCGACTTGGTATTGATGAAATTGAACTCTTCGGTACGTACCATCCAGTAGTCCAACGGGTCGGTGAAGAGGAACTGCGATGCCGGACGACGCTCGAAGAAGAGCCGCGAGTAGCGTGGAGAGCCCATGTTGCCCAAGTAGTTGTAATGTCCGTTCATGCCGTCGGTGAGCTGCACGTTTTGGAACTGATGGCGCAACGTATCCACCTCGGTAGGTGTGACGTTGCCGAGCCAATCGACCTTCCAGGTGGAGATGCCGATGGGCACCGTCTTGGAATCCATGGTGGTGGAGTCGCCTCGCTCGAACTCACTGCGTTGCGTAGTCCTCCGCGGCCCGAAGGTGGAGCCGTCGTAATCTGTAGTATTCTGTGCCCAAAGGGATGGGGCGGCTGCACTCAGCAGGAGCAGTATGGCAAGTAAGCGATGTTTCATCTGTTAGTAGCGCTGAAAAGGTGATTGATTCTCCGTGCAAAAGTAGTATAAAAATCAGAACGAAGCCACCTTTCCATGTGAAAAACCGCTACCGCGGGTGACGATGGGGTCACAACGGTAGCGGTTTTTCCATATTCGTGGTAGCCGAACAGCGTCGGTACGTTACGCATGCGGACGGATAATCTCCATGCCTTTGCGGATGGCCTCCTCATTCATCGGGATGAGGTGGTGATGGCGCTCGGGGAGTGTCTTGCGCAAGCCTTTGAGCACACTCTCGATGGAGACGATGGGGTGGAGCTTGAGCAGTCCGCCCAGCACAATCATGTTGAACGCTTTGGTATTGTTCATCTCTGCGGCGGCATCCATGGCGTCGATGCGATAGATGTTGATGTCCGTACGTGTGGGAGGCTCCATGATGCCGTAGCCGTCATAGATGAGGGTGCCGCCCGGCTTAATCTTGTTCTCGAACTTCGCCATGGAAGGTTGGTTGAGGATGATGGCCGTGTCGTAGCGGCTCAGGATGGGCGACGAGATGCGCTCGTCGCTGATGATGACGGTGACGTTGGCCGTTCCGCCTCGCTGTTCGGGGCCGTAAGCCGGCATCCATGTGACCTCTTTGCCCTCCATCAGACCCGAGTAGGCCAGGATTTTACCCATTGACAGTACGCCCTGTCCGCCGAATCCGGCGATGATTATCTCTTCTTTCATAACGATTCTACTCCTTATCTTTTAAATCTCCTAACGGATAATAGGGGAACATATTCTCTTCCATCCACTTGTTGGCAGCCACGGGCGACATCTTCCAGCCCGAGTTGCAGGTGGAGACAATCTCCACCAGGTTGGAGCCTTTGCCGTTCATGGAATTCTCGAACGCCTTGCGGATGGCTTTCTTTGCCTTGCGGATGGCTGCCACTGTCTGTACAGACTGGCGGGTGACGTAGCACGTGCCCTCCAGCGTGGCGGCTATCTCGGTGATGTGGAGCGGATAGCCGTGGATGTGGACATCGCGGCCGTAGGGACAGGTGGAGGTCTTCATGCCCACCAGAGTGGTAGGCGCCATTTGTCCGCCCGTCATGCCATAGATGGCGTTGTTGATGAAGATGATGGTGATGTTCTCACCGCGGTTGAGCGCATGGATGGTCTCCGCCGTACCGATGCAGGCAAGGTCGCCATCGCCCTGATAAGTAAATACCAGACGACCTGGCCACAGACGCTTGATGGCAGTGGCTACGGCAGGCGCACGTCCGTGAGCCGCCTCTTCCCAGTCGATGTCGACATAGTTGTACATGAACACGGCACACCCTACGGGCGAGATGCCGATGGCTTTCTCTTCCATGCCCATCTCCTCAATCACTTCGGCCACCAGTTTGTGGACTACGCCGTGACTACATCCCGGACAATAGTGCATGGGATTGTCGTTGAGTAACTTGGGTTTTGCGTAGACCAAGTTCTCTGGCTTTATGATATCTTCTTTTGTCATAATCGGTATTTTTTAGTGTATTGATTCAACGCATGATGCGCAGGACGATTTCGATGAACTTCAGCGTGAGGGCTGCGGAGCAGGCGTAGAAGAACGCGTGCCTGTCCTCCACGGCGAAGTAAAGGATAATCGAAACCACGGCCCCTACGAGGAAGAGCGTGTTCAATACGGTTCTGATTGTATATCTGTCCATCTCTATAGCGTGGGCTTTTAGCGTTTCAACTCATTGAGCCAACCTACTACCTCGTCCGGGTCGGGCACAATGCCGCCCAAGCGACCGGCGTGGTTGATGGGTATATCCTTCTTCACAGCCAGGCGCACGTCTTCAATCATCTGTCCGGCATTGAGCTCCAAGGTGAGGATGCCTTTCATTTGACGCGAGAGGCGTTCGATTTGCTGCGTGGGGAAGGGCCAGAGGGTGATGGGGCGGAAGAGGCCCACCTTGAGACCTTGTTCACGGGCAATCTCAATCGCTTTCATGCCGATGCGCGCGCATGAGCCGAAGGCCACGATGAGGTATTCGGCATCTTCGCACTGTATCTCTTCGTAGCGTACCTCATTCTGTTCGATGGTACGGTATTTCTCTTGCAAGTGGATGTTGCGCTGTTCCATGATGTTGGGGTCGAGCTCCAGCGAGGTGATGATGTTCGGCTTGCGTCCACCGCGTTTGCCTGTGGCAGCCCATGGGCATTGTGCGATAACCTCTTCCTCCGTGCGGCGAGGACGGAAAGGAGGCAGCGTCACCTTCTCCATCATCTGGCCGATGACACCGTCAGCGAGAATCAAGGCGGGGTTGCGGTACTTGAACGCCAGTTCGAAGGCCAGGCCTACGAAGTCCGCCATCTCCTGTACGGACGAGGGGGCGAGCACGATGAGCCGGTAGTCGCCATGGCCACCGCCCTTGGTGCTCTGGAAGTAATCCGACTGACTGGGTTGGATGGTGCCCAATCCCGGACCGCCGCGCTGTACGTTGACGATGAGTGCGGGCAGCTCGGCACCGGCGATGTAGGAGATGCCCTCCTGTTTCAGACTCACACCGGGGCTTGACGAGGAGGTCATGACCATCTTGCCCGTGGCCGCGCCTCCGTATACCATATTAATAGCGGCGAGTTCGCTTTCTGCTTGGAGCACTACCATGCCCGTGGTCTCCCAGGGCTTCTCTTCGGCGAGTGTCTCCAATACCTCCGACTGCGGAGTAATGGGATATCCGAAGTAACCGTCGACACCGTAGCGGATGGCGGCGCGGGCTATCGCTTCGTTCCCTTTCATTAAAACAACTTCTTCTGCCATATTCTTGATTTCTTAAAGTTTGGCTTTGTAAACGGTTATGCACCCGTCCGGACAGACAATGGCGCAGGAGGCGCAGCCGGTGCAGCGGTCCTCGTCCACTTGGGAGGCGAAGGGATAACCTTTCTTGTTCACTTCTTTCTTGGTAAGCTCCAAAATCTTGAAGGGACACGCCACAACGCAAAGGCTGCAGCCTTTGCAACGTTCCGTGTCCACTACGATTGTACCTTTTATTGTAGCCATAATAAACAATTTTATTATTGATTGTACATGTCTTTGTTATAGAATTCGAGGATATCCATGAGCATGTCGCGCGCCGCGCGTGCGGGACTCTCGGGGTTGATGTCGATGGCCAGAAGGTAGTTGTTGAGTGCCAGCTGCCAGTTGCCTTGCTTGCGATAGGCGTTGCCGCGCAAGTAGAACAGCTCGTCCGAATCCACGGGGGCGGTAGCTATGAGCGTATCCAGCCGTTGGATTGCCACGGCGGTATTCCCTTCTTGAAGCAGCCGCTTCACATCTGTCAGTTCCTTCATAGTTAAATCTACATTCGTAAACCGCTACAAAGATAACTTTTTTATCGTTGCAGCAATCATTTCTCCTTGACAAATTTCAAATCGTAACCGCATTTTTAACATTGTTAATCGGAAGCAACGTCTTCAATGGGCTGTGAGGAGGCCGATAGACCTTTCATTTTGAAACTGTCATAGGGCTTTGTTGGTCGGTGGAGGGGAGGGTGCTGAAAGCGGGAAAAGGGGATACACCTTACGTGTGTCCACGCAAGTACTTACGTTGCCCGATGAAAGTACTTACGTAGCCCGATGTAAGTACTTACGTTGGCAGGTGCAACCGCTTCATTGACTGAAGCAGTGAATTTCCACCGGGTTTTCGGACTGACCCCAAAAAACTCATCCTCCTGTCCATCCGTTGAAAGGGACAGGAGGATGAGACTTTTTTATTTCATCCAAACGTTCACAATCTCACCGATGTACATCTTGTGCATCGCCTTGCCTTCCCACTGTTGCTTCAGCTCGTCTTGCTTCACCACGTCGGGGTTGAACGACTGGGCAATCATCTTCTTGCACTCGATGATGAGCCACGCCTCCTTGAAGGCTTTGTTGCCTGCGGGAGTGGTGATGGGGGTGAGACCCGAAGCCTTCACCTTGTCACCGTCACGGCCGGAGGTGGTGCCGCACACCTTCAAGGCTTCACGACTGTTCTCGTTGTAGAAAGAGAGCGTGTAGGTGTCGTTCTTCTCCATGAGTTGGTAAGTGTAGCGGCTGGGGTTGATAAAGCAGAAAGCCACGGGCTTCTGGTAGAGATTGCCCAATCCGCCCCAACTGGCGGTCATCATGTTGAACTGCGTATCGTTGCCTGCGGTGATGAGCATCCAGTCCTCGGAGAGTAACTTGTAGATGTTGCCCGGGATGTCTTTCACCTCCACTTTGCGATAACCCTCCATATTAGAACCGGCATCAGTGGAAGTGGTAGCGGCAACTGCCATTGTGGTGACGGCAGGCATGGCTGCCATAGTGGCTGGTGCAGTCTGTGCGGCCTGGATGGCGGCTGGGTCAATGGTGACCATGCCCGGGTCGGCGATTTGCACGGCAGGTGTCTCCTCCTTCGGTTGCGCTGCCTTGGCGGTCTGTTGCAGCTGCTCCATGATGGAGGTGGAGACGGACTTGAAGAGGTCATCCTTATAATCTATGGTCTCGCGGCGGAACTTACCGATGACGCGTGCCAGCTTGTCTTTCTTCTTGTTGAGTCCGGTCTCGTCGGTGATAATCTCCTCGGCGGTGTAGCGTTCGCCGCCGTTGCGTGCCTCATTGTAGAGGTAGCGGATGCGGGAAATGGTCAACTGGCACTTGCCGTTGGAACATTTGGCGGTGAACTGGTAGTACATGCGGGTGCGGTCCAGTGAGAGCACGCTGTTGGAGAAGACCACATACGTTTCGCCGATGGCACCAATCTCGCCAGTGGCGGCATCAGAGGAAATCAGTTTGTTGTTGGGAAACCCTTCCACGGCCTTGAACTGGTCTTTTGCCCACGTGTCCAAATAGTTAAAGAGTACGTCCTTGGTGAGCCCGGGTACGTTGATGGTCTGTGTGAAGGTGACTCTTCCGTCGACCACGGGAACAGCCCCTGCCAAGTATTTGGCATCGGTCTGTGCCCAAACCATCGCCGGAATCATGAGTAACAGGTAGAGAATTTTCTTCATATGGGTATAACAATTTAAAATAGTTGCCACAAACTTACGGAAAAAGACGTTTGGGACACAACAAATTTGAAAGAATTAAACAAAAAACTTGCTTCTTTACTCTTGGAGCACTCCCTTTCCTTCACGGACAATCTCGAACGTATCCTCCGTGCAGCGTATCACGGTACTGGGCTCAGTGCCTCCTATGCCACCGTCAATGACCAAATCCACCTGGTTGCCGAACTTCTCGTCGATGAGTTCGGGCGTGGTGACGTACTCTACGTCCTCATCCTCGTCGTAGGGCAGGGTGGTGGTGAGAATAGGGGCTTCCAGTTGTCGGCAGATTTCGCGGATGAGCGGATGGTCCGGCACACGGATGCCCACTTCCTTACGGTTCTTGTAGACCTTCGGAAGACGGCTTCCTGCAGGGAGGATGAAGGTGAATGGACCGGGGAGGTTGCGCTTCATCAGCTTGAAGGTGGCATTGTCCACGCGGGCATACTCGCTGATGTCGCTCAGGTCGTAGCAGATGACGGAGAGGTTGCACTTGCGCGGGTCCACCCCTTTGATGCGGCAGATGCGTTCGATGGCCCGCTCCTTGAGGGCGTGGCAGCCAATGGCGTACATCGTGTCGGTGGGATAGATAATCAGTCCTCCGTCGTTGAGAATCCGGAGGACTTCATAGAGGTCCTTCGGATTCGTGTCTTTTTCATAGAGTTTGCGTAACATCTTATTTCTTCTTTTTGAAGAGGTCAAGTACTTTGTTTACCGCCTTCTCGGTTATTTTCTGTTTGAGCGAGTCCGCATTGGAGGTGACGGTAGAGTCGAGCCCCAGCTTCTCTGCCGCCTTTCCGATAGCTTTGTCGGTAACGGACTTCACCGCTTGGCTGGCCATGCTCTGGGTGTCGATGGATACCTTGGGCGAGGTGAGCGTTCCGCCAATCTTGAGGTCGAGCGTGGAGAGTTGCGAGACGGCACCTGCGGAAGCCGGCAGTTTCACCTTGCCGCTGTAGTTCACCGTCTGGTCCAGACCCGTGTCACCGGAAAGGTTGATTGTCGTGTCGCCCAGTTTGATGTCGAACGGTTGGGTGCTGAGTCGTCCTTCCTTGATGGTAAAATCCAGCGTCAGGTCTTTGGCGTTGAGGTTCTTCAAGCTGGGCTTGTTCACCAGTTCGGCAATCTGACCGATGCACTTCACGTCGCTCAGGCTGACATCCTTTGTCCGCAACTGTCCGTCCGCTTCCAAGGTGTTCATGACGGGTGACATGGTGCTGTCGAGTGCGGCGGTGAGGTTCATCTTGCCCGAGAAGTTGCCTCCCATTCCCTCGAAGATAGGCGCGAACTTCTGAATCATATCCAACTCCTTGAAGGTCTGCGCAAAGGAGAGGTCGCTCATGTTGAGCGATGCCTTCAGCTCCGGATTCTGGTCCTTCGGGGTGGAGTAGTTTCCGTTCATCACAATCTTGCCGCCCATGGTGTTCATGGAGAGGTTCTTCATGTCCACCGTGCTGTTTTTCACAGTCAGTGCGCCGTTGAGGTCTTTGAGCGTCATCTTGTCGAAGAGCACCTCTTTCATATCCACGTTCATGTTGAAGTCGATGTTGTCCGGGATACGGATGACACCTGTCGCCTCCGTAGCCGGTGCCGTCCGTGTGGTGTCGGCGGTCTGGGCGGAAACCGCGGTACTGTCCGATGCCGTCATGAAGTCGTTCAGATTGAAGTGGTTGGAGGAGGCGTTGACACGTCCTTTCAGCGTCTTGCCCTTGAGCGCGTAAGCCATATAGTTCTCGAAGCGGCAGTCCGCAGTAAGGTCGTTCTCTCCGATGTTCACCGTTGTCTCGCTCAGGTTGAGGTACTGTGGAGTGAAGGTGAAGACCGACTGCTTGATGCCGATTTGCGGCATCTCTTTCAGGTTGAGGCCCATATCATTCAGCTTGACGGTGCCCGAGGCGGAGATTCTGTCGTACTGTTCCTTGTCGATGTAGGAGAGCTTGCCTGCCACGCTCATGTCCGCCGTGACCACGCCGTTGAGCGAAACCTCTTCCAACGGATAGATTTCCTTTACCTTGCCCAGGTTGAGCACACCGTTGGCGGAGAACTGGAAGTCAGGGTCGCTGACGGGTGTCCTTACGATGGCTGTAGCGGCGAAGGGATTACCTGCCATAGTGAAGCTGAACGGGTTGATGTTTACCTCCGTGAGGTCTGCGCTGCCGCCCGGATTGGTTACCTCGGCGAGCACCTGGATATTCTCCACACCCGCAGGCAGAGACGGGTAGCGGAACTGTCCGTCCTCCACCTTCAGTTTCACCTCCATGGCCGGGACGTTCGCTTGGTCGAGCGTGCCTTTGGCCCATGCTTCCATGGATACCTTGCCGCTAGTCTGGAGTGACTCGAAATCCTTCATGTAGATGGCAGGGACGAGCGAGAGAATCTCCTTAAACTGAATCTCCGAGGTGTTCATCTTCAGGTCTATTTGGGTGGCACTGTCCGCCAGGGCTACCCATCCGTCGAGGTTCGCCTCGATGGCGTTGAGACGGAACCGGTTCTTTTGCAGCGTGTATTTCCCGTTCTGCAAGTCCGCGTCCACATTCACCGTAGCGGCAATCTCCGCATCCTTGAGGAAGGGGATGTTGTTCATGCGGAACGACAACGCCTCGATTTCCGATTCCAACCGGAGGGTGGTATGCGCCGCGCTCATGTCACCCGAGCAGGTCAAGTCCAGTCCGTTCACCGAGGTGTACATGTTTCCTTGGCGGTCGTCGTAGACGATGTCCACATCCGACAGTGTCAACTTCCGCAGTTTGATGCGGAACGAACTCTCCGTGGCTGTGGTGTCCGTGGTATCCGTGGCTGTGGAGTCGCTCTTCATCACGTCCCAGTTGACCCGTCCGTCGCTCAGTACGACGGCTTTCACCTTCGTGTCGCTGACCTTCACCCTTGATATTTCGTAGCCAGAGTTGCCGAAGAGCGACAACAGGTTGACCGATACCGAGATTTCGTCAGCGTTAATTAACGTATCGTTCGCAAAGTCGCCCACCCCCTTGAGCCAGAAACGTTCCAATGAGAGTGTCGCTTTGGGAAAGTTGCGCAGGAAACTGATGTCGATGTCCTCGAAATAGAATTCGGCGTTTAGCGACTTGTTCCCTTCGTTGATAGCCAACTCTTTGATTTTTCCCTTGAACGCATAGGGAAGAACCAACAGTAAGACGAAGATTACCGCGATGATCAGCACCGCAATTGTAAGACTTTTCTTCATGATTCGTATCTTTAAGGATTCTTTTTTCTCTTTTTCTCTTTCGATTTCGCGCGCTGCCGCTTACGCAGGCGTTCCGCCAATTCCCATTGCAACTCTGCTTCGTCCGTTGAGCCCTGTTGCGCCAAGGCTTTGCCGAACCACTCATGCGCGTCGGCATCCTCGGGGGCGAGCGAGGTGGCTTTGTCGAAGTCCGCCACGGCTCCCGTCACGTTGTTGAGTTGCAACCGTACCTGCCCGCGCAGCAGACGTGCCTCGACGTGTTGCCGGCTTCGTTTCACCACATGAGAGAGGCACGCTTCCGCCTCGGCATACCGTTCCAAGTTGAACAGTGCCGTCGCCTTGCCCATCCAGCCGGGCAGGTAGAGTGGCGACAGGTCTATGGCTTTGCTGTAATTGGCCAGTGCCGCTTCTCGTTCTTCGGGGCGTGAACCGCACATTTTGCCCATTTCACAATATTCCGCCGCAAGTTTCTCTATCGTCTTCTGTTTGCGGAGCAACTCCTCTTTCAGGTGATTGATGGTGTCCTGCTGTGTGTGTATGATGCCCAACTTTCGGCGTATGAACCGCTTTGCCAGTGGACGCTCGATGTCGTACCGCGCGTGGATGGCCTGGAAGAATGAGTTGAGGCACGCTTCGAAGTCCCCCTCGTTGAAATGCCGTACCGTGTCGCGGTAGAGGATGTCCGCTTGCGCCTGTTTCATCGCCTTGTCGTACACCTGCTGATTGTTGAACCGGCTGGCGAACTGTACGATGGCGGGACTGACGAAGATGTCTGCGTGAGAAATCTGCTTCTTCAGTTGGATGCCGTCCAACGAGGTGCAACGGGAGAGTGCCACGTAGGTTTGTCCTCCAGTGAAAGCCCCTCCGGTGAGGTCGATGATGACTCTGCTGAAGGTGAGACCCTGGCTCTTGTGGATGGTAATGGCCCACGCCAGCCGGATGGGGAACTGCGTGAAGACACCGAGCTCCTCTTCCTCAATTTTCTTCTCCTCCTCGTTGTAAGTGTAGCGTATGTTTTGCCACTGCTCCAGCTCCACGTCGTAGTCCTCACCGTTCTCCGTGGTAACGTAGAGCACGTTCTGCTCCTCGTCGAAGCCGGTCACCACGCCGATAGTGCCGTTCACCCAGCGGTGGTCCTTATCGTTCTTGATGAAGATAATCTGCGCTCCAGGCTTGAG
The DNA here is from genome assembly GCA_963652075.1 of Acutalibacteraceae bacterium. Taxonomy (GTDB): domain Bacteria; phylum Bacteroidota; class Bacteroidia; order Bacteroidales; family Bacteroidaceae; genus Phocaeicola_A. Next base: position 1,053 of record CAVJRQ010000062.1, on the reverse strand, counting down.
GCTCAGTTCCATGGAAGTGGGGAGGCTGTTTTCGGGGAATTCCCCTTTGATGGTTCCCTTGAAGAGCGTCGGCTCTCCGGGCAGCTCCTCCAACTTGTGTTCGTTTATGTAGTCCACCACATCGCGTCGGGTGGCGAGGGTGATGCTCAGCTTCTCGCTCTCCGCACTGAGGTCTGCCCCCACGCGGGTATTGAGCAGCTGTAGGTCTGCCGCTCCCACCATGTTGGTTCGGATATGGTCGAGCACATTGATGAAGACCCGGTCGGTCTGTCGGTAGACTTTCTTCAGCTCGATGGAGACCAGGTCCATCTCCTCGAACACGCGTGCCGAGAAGAAGAACGGGGTGGGGTAGAAACGGTTCAGAATGCTGCGCTCGTCCGCCTTCACCACGGGCTCCAGTTGGTAGACATCGCCCACCAGAAGCAGCTGTTTGCCGCCGAAGGGCGTGCGCATGTTGCGCGAGTAGATGCGGAGTACCTTGTCGATGAAGTCGATGATGTCCGCCCGAACCATGGAAATCTCATCGATGATGATGAGTTCCACTTCGTTGATAAGTTGCCGGTGCGACGAACTGTACTTGAGAAAATCCTTAATCTTGCGGGGGCTGAACTTCGGGTCGTCCGGCAGTAGCGGGTAGAAAGGCAGTTTGAAGAAGCTGTGGAGCGTGCTGCCGCCCGCGTTGATGGCGGCGATGCCAGTGGGGGCGAGCACGATGTGTTTCTTCTTGGTGACGCTGCACACATATTTCAAGAACGTAGACTTACCCGTGCCCGCCTTTCCGGTGAGGAACACCGACTGGCGGGTAAACTGAATCAGGTTCAGGGCGTTCTGAAACTCTTGATTCGTTGTGTCTATCTTGTTCATCTCTTCCAATTACCCTTCCTTGATAATCCAATCGCCGATGGTGCGCTGCTGGCTGTCGTAGTTGACACCCACCTTCACCAGTCGCTTGCCGTCGGCGGAATAAGGAATCAAGTAGCCCTTTTCATCTATCTGCTTGATGGCATCCTCGGCAGAACCGTCGTATTTCAGTTCGAAGACGTAGGTGGCTGT
>CAVJRQ010000061.1:1835-37469 GCA_963652075.1 Acutalibacteraceae bacterium | reverse complement strand
CCACGTAGACAAATCCGTCCTGTATGATATTCTCGAAAGTCTGTATGCCTATAGGGTATTTCATACGCTGCAAGTTTCTTGTTTCCCGATGCGAAGTTAGGGATTTGCGTTCAGAATACAAAATTTAATCTTCAATATAGTCAAGTGTCATGTGGCTTGGTTGCAGTTGTGGCTTCATAGTTTGGTTTATTCGCTTGTTAGTCGTAACTTTGCAACGAAATGGTGCGCACTATGCGCCCTAAAGATTTTAGTGGTATTGCGTTTGCAATTTGTTCGGATGTCTTGAAAGCCTGAGAAACTTTTAAATGCATATATCTGAATAAGTCGTGAATGCCTGCGCTTGGCGTGGGCTTGACTTATCAATATGCAGGGTTTTCTCAGGGCCTCAAGACAGGATAAGTGCTGGCCTGCGCTTTTTTTGTCTTGTACGTCCCCGGAAAACCCTACTCCGTCAAGTTTGTTTACGCTAAAATTTTTCGTTTTATGGTAGAACAGGTTTCCCGCATGGCCTCTGGCTGTGCAAAATCTGCCGGTGCGGACTTATCCCGTGCCAGCAGCCTTGACGTGTTGAAGTGCTTTGCGGCATTTTTAGTGGTGTGGATTCATTATGGGAGCGGTTGGCTAACCCCTGTTATAAGATGTGCCGTCCCCATATTCTTTGTCATTACCGGATATTACTATCCGATGATGGTGGAGAGCGGAAAGTTCTGGAAGCACATCCGAAAGCTCTTGATAATGACGGTTTGTGCCTCGGTTTTGTATGGAGCAGACAGTCTGCAGCAACATATAAGTGCTGGCACTTTGGACGAATGGCTGAATGTGTTTTGCTGGGAAAGGATTGTCAAACCGTGGGTTGTTAACTATCCTCTATTCGGCTTTCACCTTTGGTACTTCTTCGCTGTACTGGATTGCTTGATTGTCTTCCGTCTTGCTGACAAATGGCGGTTGACTAAGTGGCTGCGATATGCTGTCCCATTGTTGCTGTTTGTGCATTTCGCCCACAATTTCAATCTATTTCAGGTTATTCCGGTTCGCAATTTCCTGTTTATGGGACTACCCTGCATGATGATTGGCAGGTGTATTCGGGAGAACAGGGACGGTGCATTCCGCTTCTTGGCGAACGAACGCTACATGTGGGCATACACGTTTGGTTCACTCCTTTTGGTCTGCGGAGAAATTCTGTTGCTCAGTGTCGTGTGTTCTGATAAAGGAGTAAGGGATATGTACATTTTTACCTTGCCGATATTTCTGCCGTATTTCTATTGGGCGTTGAGACATCCACGCTTCGGCGAAGGCACACTGTTGGCTACTATTGGCAGGAAATACTCCGCCTACATCTATATATTCCACGTGTTGGCAGGCACTTGTCTATCTCGTTTTATGAGAAACGACTCGTTGTTCACAAAAGCCATCTATCCTTTCATTGTCTTTGCTATCAGTCTGTGCATGTCCTGGCTCTTCGCCCAATTGCTGAAATGGCTGAAAGGTCGTTTGGGCAAACGGTGTTGTTGACTTGATTATTTATAGAAAGATATCGCTCGGCAGACGGCAACATTGAGCTGACCGTGAAATTGGAGAACGATACAGTTTGGCTCACACAGAGCCAGACGGCGGAGTTGTTTGGAAAGGATCAGTCTGTCATTGCCAGACACATAGCCAATGCATTCAAAGAGGATGAAGTCACGGAAGAACTTGTCATCAGCGATTACGTGTACGCCCTCGACACGCTCGACCGCTACGACTACCAGTCGCTCGGTATCAGTCAAACAACTCGGGAAGAGCCATTTCGGGCCACCTATGAGAATGCGATGGGGGCCATCAACGCACTGAAAGGGAAGTTCGGCGGCAGCCAGTGGCTCGCCAATGAGAAGGACGACTCCTTCAAGAGCAGTATCGGTCAGATATACCAGACCTTCGGTGGCGAAGACCTCTATCCCTCCGTGGAAGAAAAAGGCAACGATGCTACTCTACCTCGTGGTGAAGAACCACTCGTTCAGCGATGGCAACAAGCGTATCACCGCCACGCTCTTCCTGTGGTTCATGGAGAAGAACAGCATACTCTACGGCGAGGACGGGCACAAGCGCATCGCCGACAACACCCTCGTGGCTCTCACGCTGATGATAGCCGAGAGCCGTACGGAAGAGAAGGACGTGATGGTGAAGGTGGTGGTCAATTCGATAAATAAGGAGAACCGATAAACAAGAATAGGATTATGCTGAAAGAAGTCTCAATCAATATTATTGAGACTTCTTTCAGCCATTAAACATATCCAACCCTGCTCCGTTTGAACAGGGGGCGTATCCACCCTCAATTTCACTTTGCCGGTGTCAGGTGTTTGTTGATAAACTCGACGCATTTCGGGTCTGATGGACGTGGAGCGTCCGTGGTGATTATCTTTCCGTCCTTGCCAATGAGTAAGAAACGTGGGATTCCTGTGATGCCGTACAACTTCGTGAAGTCCTCGCAGAGATATTGTGCCCACTGGGGATTGTCGGCTTTCAGTTTCTTTCGCCAAGCCTCCTTGTTGCTGTCCACCGAGATGCTGATGGGTACAATGCGGTTGTCGCCTTTGAAGAGCTCGGCTACCTTCTCCATGTAAGGAATCTCTTCACAACAGGGACCGCACCAGGTAGCCCATATGTCCAAATAGAGCACCTTGCCGACGAGGTCGGACAGATTGATAATTGTGCCATCCGTAGCTTCCAATGTGCAGTCCAAGGCATCCGCTCCGGGAATCAGATTCTTGTTGGCATTGTAAACCTTGTCCACCCACTCTCTGTACTTTTCCGTCTTCACAAGTGTCATCGACTTTTGATAGATGGCCTCCAATTCCGAGTCGCAGCTGTTAAAGTAACTGGATAGCAGGTCGAGGACCGTTCTTTCCAACAGTTCGGCATCTTTTATCTTCTCTTCTGCGGTCGTAATCATTCGCAGGTAGGAGGGGGTCTTGTCGGGATTCAGGCAACCCTCTTTCCATCTTAGGTAAGTCTGTGCCTTGTAGTTGTCATCCAGATCCAGAGACTCCATGTACGTATTGTAATCCGCGTCGCTGTCCATCGCTTTCCCTTTTGCTGCCAATTGTTCGTGGAAATTCAGCATCGCATAATCCGTGCTTTCACCGTAGGTGCGATTCGCAAGATTGGAAAATTCCTTAGGCCGTATGGCTTTAACCGCCTCTTTGATGGAGTCCGTCAGTGCGGTCAATTCGCGTTGCATGTCAGCGAATGATTCGTATGTGGTCTCGCATGTTGCCCTTACCGATTCGCTTGCCGCCTCATTGAACTTATAGGCATCTTCCAAGTCGCCCGTGAAGGCGTAATCATCCATCTCGTCCGTGTTCGCCTTCAGTTGGGTCGTGGTGCCGTTAATCATAATCAGAGCGTAGAAAGCCCTGTCCGGTACATACATATATCCCATTTGGGGTGATTCCATCACTTTGGTGTAGGAGAACGTCCCGTCGGGAGCGATGCGTACGGTATCGGCCGTGCTCACGCTGTTGTTTCCGTACGATACCAGGACATAATCTCCGGAGAAGCCTGTTAGGGAACCTTCCAGTTTGTACTCCTTGGCCGTTTGTGTGCAGGCACTCAATAAGAGTGCCGCACACGAAAATAAGTAGGTTTTGTTCATATCTGTTTTGTTAATAGTTTTGAGTCAATGACGTGTTGTAACGCACGGCGTTAGCCGGGAAAGGAAGCACCCACAGAGGAGAATCCGGAGTGAGGGTAAACGTTCCGTAGTCACCCAGGTCACGCGTGATGGTACGTTTGTACTTTTCTTCCGTATTCCATCGTTTGCGGTCGAAGAAATTCTCGTACGTGGCGATACACTCTATCCATTTCGCTTTCTGTAGCATAGCCATAGCCTCTGTCTCGCTTGTCTCACCCTCGTCATAACGGGTAGTGAACGGCTCATAGTTCTCTACACGTTTTGCACGCACCTGGTCAATCAATTCGAGGCCTTTCCGGATTTCTCCCGTGCGGATGTAACATTCAGCGGCAGTGTAGTACATACGGTCACTGTTGATGCCATATTCATTGACGGATGTGCTCCAACCGAAATACAGCAGACAGCCTGTCGTGCCGCAAAACATCTGGGCATATAGTTCGCTCCATCCACCCATCAAATCATAGTTGATAACATAGTCGCCCGTTTCGAACATCTGGCTTGTTTCTGCCGAAATGGTTTCCATACAGGGTGCCGCACGGGTGGAACCTCTCATGTAGAGATAATTATCTGCAATGTCATAATCAAGTGACCATGACATGGTCTCTACCAATGCGGAACGGTCTTCAATTTTCCCGTTCTCACCCAATGCTTTCAAGGCATAGGGTAGGGCTTCGCTGTACCGCTTCATCTGCATCAGAACCTTTGCGCGTACGGCATAACCGAACGCCTTGTCGGCACGCATTACGTTGGTGGCGTTGTTGTCCGACAACTGTCCGATGATGTTGTCCGTACAGTCGTCCAATATACACTGATAGGTCTCTTCCAACGACAGTTTCGTCTTTTGCGTAGAGACATCCGTATCCTTCACATAAGGGATGCCTCCTTCCTCACTGGCAGTCGCCTCGTCATACTGTTTGGCGTGGATATTAACCAATAGCCAATGGAGATAGGCACGCATTATGCGCGCCTCGGCCATCAATTCCGCTTTACGACTTTCGTCACCTGTCGCTCCGGGCATCTTCTCAAGAATAACGTTCATATAGTTGATGTATTTGTAGGCTTCTACGTACCGTGAACCTTCCGTGGCAAGTGCGGCACGGTCGATATCGTCATTATACGTCAAGTAGGCATAATCCAGCGTATTTGGTTGTGAAAGGGTACTTGGGATAGACATCATCAGTCCCAATGATTCGTTGCAGATGAGCCCAAGATCTGATGCCGCTGTTTGTACCAACGAGTACTCCTGGTTGAGTAACAGTTCAAGGGCTGTGACATTTTCCAGCGTGGTTTTACCTTTGGGGACGATATCCAGCTTGTCGTCACACGCGGTAGCGCACCACAGAAGCAGTACGGCTCCGCAAGTAATCAATATATTTCTTTTCATCGTTTTCGTTTTTTACAGGTTGATGTATAGGCTCATTGTGTAACTGCGCGGAGTTTTGTTTAGCGTAGTTCCGTCATACGGGTTGTTGGCTTCGGGGTCAATATTCAGACTGTTGCGTGCCCAGGTCCACAGATTGTTCGCCTGGATACGTAGGCGCAAGGAATTAACGCCAAGTTTCTTGCAAATGTATTTATTGAAGTTATATCCCAACACAACGTTGCGTAGTTTCAAGTAATCCGCAGGAACCACATTGGCATCCATAAAGCGTGAGTAGTCGCTGCCGATTACGTTGTTGCCGCCCATGTAGCCGTTGGCGGGATAGAGGCTCTTGTCCTCGCTACGCCAATAGTTGAGATAGCTTTGCGGCACGGCGGAGACGGTAACAAATCGGCTATAGCCATACTGACTACCGTCGCAAGTCCAGTCGTCCGAACGGACACGCATGTAATGACCTCCGTAGTAGGAGAACATGGCAGACAAGGAAAATCCCTTGTAAGTCAGTTCCGGGGTGAAGTTGGCCATGTATTTCGGGTCGAGACAACCACTGTAGACAACGTCCTCTACCTTGAAATCCTCTGTGGTGATTTCGGAGGTATGCACATTGTTGTCCTTATCGTACCAGCTGAAATATTGGAGGTTATCCTCGCTGACCATACCGGCAAATCGGTAGGAGAAGAGTGAGTGGATAGGATACCCTTTGTGGTAAGTGTAGTATTGTAAGGCGGTGTAACCGGTTGACGCTTCATGGTTGACCTGTTTCACCTCGTTCTTGTTGTACGAGAAGTTGAACGATGCGTTCACGCCCAATCCTTCACGAGAATGAGGTTTAACGATTGCGGCGTCTAACTGAAGCTCAACACCACTGTTCAACGCTTTACCGTTGTTGATGGTCAATTGACTCCAACCGGTTGTAGGGTCGAGGTCGGTAACGGTCAACAGGTCACTCCCCTCCTTACGGTACCAATCCAATGAACCGCTCAGTCTGTTGTTCCATAGAGAGAAGTCCATACCCGCGTTCCATGACGCGGTCTTCTCCCAACGCAACTGGTCGTTTGGCGGTGTGTTGAGAGTGGCGTATTTGCTTCCACCCATCTCGTTGGTATTGATAGTCGCTGTCAGATAAGAAGACACGGTTTGGTCGATGTTACCTGTCAGACCATAGCTTGCACGCAATTTCAGCGCGTCAACCCATTCATAAGGCTTCATGAACGATTCGTTGTGGATGTTCCAACTCAGACCGACAGACCATAGCGGACGGCCTCGGAACTCGGGGTCGGCACCGAACAAATCCGTCTTGTCCACACGGTATGACAATGAAGCGCTGTAACGGCGGTCGTATACGTAGTTACCGGTGAAGTAAAGCGAATAGAAACGATGAAGTTCGTCCGTTGTGGCGAAGTCGGTACCATCCGGAGCGCCATACATATAGTAATTTGAGCCCAGTAAAGAGACGGAACCCTGTATGTCTCTCAGCTGACCGTAATTAACCAGCCCGTTGCTGTTTGTCTGTGTCTGTTCATCGTAGCCCAACAGCAGGTTACTATAGGTATTTGTCTTCGATTGGCGATATTCAAAACCGGCAGCGGCTGCCATTTCGTGCTTCTCTGCAAATACCTTAGAATAGTCCGTTTGCGCACGGAACGTGTAGTAAGCCCCTTCGGAAGTGTTCGTGTTCAGACGACCTCCGTCCGGTATATAATGTTTTATCACGCTGGATGTTACCATTTCGCCCGTGTCCCAATCCTCTTCCGTTACCAACTCTTCGCCTGTGTAGAGGTTGTAGAGGTTACGCATGGCATATGAGTCTGCTTCATAATAGGATTTGCTGCTGTAGCTGATGTCTTCGTACTGGAACTGTGCACTGACGGTCCATTCGGGAAGAATATTCGCCGTGGCGTGTACAAACGAACGGATATTGGTGCGGCGCGTGTTTTGGAAATTCATGTTCAGCTCGTCCAGCAGATTGTATGTCACAGGCTTGAATCCATAAGAGGACTCATTGAGCAATTCCTCGCCCAACCAAGTGTCTGCTTCCATGCCGGCCCGTGTGCCATCTTCGTTGTACATGCTTTGGTAGGGGAGAAACGAGTTGATTTCATTGTATCCGCCCAGATGTGTCTTGGATCTTTCGTTGATGACGTTGGTGCCGAACGAAAGGTTGAGCCATTTGGTCGCTTTCAAGTCGCCTCGGTAACTGAACGTGAGTGCTTGGCTGTTCTCTTTGGTCGTTCCCAAATTATCCTTCTTGAAGTTGAGCACGATGCTTGAGTTGAGCACCTTTCCTTTCGTACGGAAAGCGAGGTTGTACTGCTGCAGTATTTGGTTGCGCTCCATGGCATCCTGCCACTCCTTGCGATAGTCATTCTTGCTTAGTCTCTCCAACTGACTGTTGAGCTCTTGATCGCTGAGGCCTCCCAGATAATTCTTCACCAACAGACGGCTGACAGGGCTCACGGCCATAGGTTTTGAACTGTAGTAGTTTACCAATCCGTCAAAGGCGCTTTGGTCGGCATTGTTGCGCATGGCATTGAAGTTATACTTTTCCAGCTCTATCACCTCTGCGGCATTGGCCCATCTGTAGTTGCTGTAACTCTGTTTCTCACTGATGGTGAAGTCGGTACTGAAGTCAACTTCCAGCTTCTCGTTGTTCGCCTTTTTTGTGGTGATGACGATTACGCCGTTGGATGCCCGTGCGCCATAGATGGCCGCTGCGGAGGCATCTTTCAGCACGGTGATGTTCTCAATTTCGTAAGGATTGACACTCTCTATGGAACCTTCGATAGGCAGTCCATCCACCACGACCAACGGATTGGTCTTTGCCTGGAACGACCCCGTACCCCGGATAAGCAACGATGATTCACCCTTGTCGTTCAATCCCGTATTGTAGCTTACCAACCCCGGAATCTTTCCTTCAAGATTATCCACGATGGTACTTGCGTACCGATTGCCCATCTCCTTGGACGAAATCATCTGGTAGGCACCCGTAGCACTCTCCCTTTTAAGATTCTGGTAGCCGGTTACTAGCACCTCGTCCATAATCTTCGCGTCGTTTTCCATACGGACGAGGAAGAACCTCTCTTTCTGTGAATTTACCCGAATCGTCTGGTCGCGCATGCCGATATAGGAGACACGGATGACCGGATTCTTGCCTTTTACCAGTAATGAGAACTGTCCGTCGATGTCGGCAATGGTTCCCGTTTGACTGCCTTCGAGTAGGATGTTTGCTCCTGGCAGTGTCTCTCCGTTTTCGTCGAGCACGGTACCGATAATGAGTTTCGATTCCTCCTTTACCGCTTTCTTCTTGCTCAAAACGATTGTTTTCTCCACAATTTCGTAGTCAATTCCGGCTTTGTCCCAAAAGATTTGGTCGAGCAACTGAACCAAGTTCAACTTTTTGCCCGTGAAGGTTATCAAGGGGCAATCCTTGACCACCTGTTTCTGGTACATAAACTCATACTCGGTCTTCTTCCGTAAATCCGAAATGACTTGTTCGATAGGTTGTTCCTTGTAGGAAACGTTGTACTCTTGCGCCCATGCTTTGGATGGCAACGCCAGCCAACCGACGCAGAGAAGAAGTAAAATTACAATTCTCTCTTTCATAAAGACCAATAATTACGTTTGTTATTCATATTTGTTGTTTGATTTGTCTGAATCAATGAGACTTGTCCTTGGCGATGATTACCTTGTCACCCTCCATGTAGAACTCCAATCCTCCACTCTTCTTAAGCAATGCCAAAGCTGACGTGAAATCGCTGTAACGAGGAATGCTACCCATGAACTCTATGTCGCTCAGACCTTCCTCTTCGAACCGGTAGTCGAAGTCGTACCAACGGCTTAGGTCGCGCATGATTTGCCGGAGGGTCTGGTTCTCGAACACGAACCGTCCCTCTTTCCAGCTGGTGATGACCGAAGTGTTCACGACTTTCACTGAGGTCGATTCGTCGCTCTTGCTAAAACATGCCTGATGGCCGGGTGTCAACATCAGTTCGCCACTCTTCTCCGACAATTTGCTGATGGATACGCTTCCCTCAATCAGTGTGGTGTACACCTCCTCGTCTTCCGAATAAGATCGGATGTTGAACTCCGTGCCGTAGACCTTCACGAGCTGGCCGTCCGTTTCTACGAGGAAAGGACGTTCCTTGTCCTTCGCCACCTTAAAGTAGGCTTCGCCCGTGACGATGACCTTGCGCTCCGTAGTGGAGAACGTTTCCGGATAGATGAGTTTGGATTCCGAATTGAGCCATACCTCCGTGCTGTCTTCCAAAACAATCTTGAACTCACCGCCACGAGGCACGTCCAGACTGAGTTGTCGGATGTCCGGAATGGCTTGTGCCAAGGTTTGATGGCTCTTAATGGCCTGTTCGTTGGTTACGCGATTCGCCCCCAACTGCACCTTCTCACCATCCGTCAAGGTCAAGACGGCCTGTTGGCTACCCGGCTTGATGTCCGACAACAGACGCGTCTGTACTGTCACCTCGCCTGTAGTTCCACCCGAGGATGTCCACAGTTTGGCAAATCCCAGACAAACGATGAGGACTACCGAGGCGGCGGCTATCCAAGGTCTCCAGATAGTGATTGTTCTGCCCCCCTTCTCCTTGGCGATTCGCTGTTCCATGTCCTCCAAGGGACGTCGTGCGTTGATGACGCTTCTGCGCAGACACTCCTTCTTCAGGTATCCTGCATCGAGCATGCGTGCATACAACCGTTCGTGCGCATCGCTCTCTTTCCGCCACTCGTCAATCTGCCGTTGCTCTTCTTCCGTGATGGAACCGACAATGTTCTTGAAAAGCAGACTGGTGATATATTCGTCTTTTTTGCTAATCATAGAGGTTATAGTTGTGAATCAATTATTTCTATCACGTTGTTGTCCGATGGACGGGCTGCATCCGCGGCAAAGATTTTGCCCTCCTTGCTAATCATGATAAACCGTGGAATGCCGTTGATGCCCCAAGCCTTCATAAACTTCCGGTTCTCCTCTTTGGAGAGGAGATATTGCGCCCATTCCGGTTTGTCCGTTTCCAGCTTATTCAGCCATGCCTTTTGGTTTTGGTCTACCGAGATGCTGATGATTGCTATCTTGTCATTCCCTTTGTAGTGGGCAGCCACCTTTTCGAGGTAAGGAATCTCGGCACAACAGGGACCGCACCAAGTGGCCCAGATGTCCAGATAAAGGAACTTCCCGTAGAGGTCGGACAACTTGCATGTGGTGCCGTCGGGGCGTGTCAGCGTGGGCACATAAGGCAAGTCCGCACCCCTTTTCGCCTTTGTCAATGCGTCCATTTGGGTCTGATAGCCGGATACCAGTTCCGGATAATCTTTGGCGGCTTGTTGATAACGCACCCAGTACTTGTTGATGTCGCTGCTCTTTGCAGCGAAGCCGAAGAAGGCGTAGGCGTTGTACTGCAGCAGTGATTTCTTGACAGCAGGATTGGTAATCTCCTTTTGGATGATGTCCAGATTCTCAAGATAATAATCGGTCAAGTCTCCTTCAAGAGAGAAAGGCAGTTTCTGCTGGGCTGTCAGCCAAACTATGGAAAGGCCGGTTCGGACGTTGATGGAGTCATTGGGATTAATGTCGGCAATGCGTTCGTTATATTCGGCATAATCCGTAACCTTTTTCCCCTCCTTCTCTGCATCGTCCATGATGAGGCGCAGTCGTTGCCATTTATATTTTCCTTCTGCCAGTTTCGTGTAGTAATCTTTCCGCTTTTCGTCTTTGACCAAAGCCAATGCTTCTTTCACGCGCTTGTATTCACTATCCAGCAGTGCTTGATACTGAGCTGTCGTCTTCGCATTCTCCGAATCCATGGAGAAGTATTTCATGATGTCGAACGCGTTCGCAAAGACGGAATAGAACTGACTCAACTCTTTGTTATCGCCTGAGAAAAGGGCTTCGACCTCTCCTCTCTCATTCTCGCTAAGCTGAACGGTTGAGGTCTTGCCTTTCTCCACGAACGCGCCAAAACAACCTTTCTCGGTGTAGATTTCCACTTCACAAGAGGAAATCGGCATCCCTTCGATGTCGAAGCTGAAGTTCCCGTCCTTGTCGGGTTCAATGTCCTTATAGACCATATTCTGTACGTCTCCATCTAATGAATAGGCTACCTGCACCTCTTTTAGATTAGCTTTTAATCTCCCTTTCAGCAATTGCGCCTGCGTTTGTCCTGCCATGGCAAAAGCCAGGCAACAAAGCATCGATTTGCAAACACTTGTTTTATTCATAGCTTCAATCAATGATACTTTTTGTCCTTCATTTACCATAAACACGCAAAAGGGATGGTTTGGTATACGGTAAAATGCAATTTTTCTGCTTCATGAACAATAGGATAGGTGAAATTTCCTACTTTTGTATACCAAAAGATGATGAATGGAGGTTTACGAGTACATATTCGAGGAGTTTAAGGAGGGACGTATCGCTCCCTTTTACGAAAAAATGTATCCGGAATTGCTGTCCTACACTACCCGCCTGTTAGGAGAGGACTTCGCTTTCCTCTCCGAGGACTGTGTGCAGGATGTCGTGTTCGAAGCCTACCAACGAAGAAGTACGTTCACCTCCCTCTTGCAATGGAAAATATTCATGTACACTTGTGTACGTAACAAAGCCATCAGTGTGCTGCGCAAGGGGCAAGCCCAGCGGAACTATTTGGCTCAGTTGGACGAGGATGAGGAAGAAATCTCTGTCGGATTCATAGAGCAAGAGACCATCACGCTCCTCTATGAGGCTATCAATGCCTTGCCGCAAAAATACAGAACCATCTTTGAAATGAGTTTCGAACAGGGCTTGAAGAATGCCGAGATTGCCCAAGCCCTGCAAATGGCCGAAATCACCGTGAAAAAGCGGAAAGGCAAGATGATAGAGTTGCTACGCCTCGACTTGCAGCGCAAAATGGACAAAGAGTTGCTTTGTCTTCTTTTGGGGATATTCGAGAACTCCATTTGAGGAATGTTCGGATTGCCGCCCTCAATACGCCACTCCCCATGTTTTCAGGCCATCCTTGTAGGTGTTGATGGTGATGAAGATGGAGTCGCCCGGTTGCATGGCGTAATCTTTCAGCTGAATGGAGAGGTACGTCGCCTGTTCGTATGCCTCGTAATCACCGTTCTGGCTGTGGTGCAGCTTCAGATAGAGCTTCTGACGGGAATCTTCGTTCACATGACTTTCCTCGATGATGCCGTAGGTGTGCGAAACGATTTGTGCCATGGGCAGCAGAGCCAAATTGAGATACGTGCCTCCTCTCCAGACGCTTCGCACGTTCAACGGGTCGGTTTTTATCTCGCCCTTCACCTGCGCGACGGGGGTGGGCTTGTCGCTCATAACCAACTTTACGGAGTAGAGCCGTACCCCTTGGGTGGCATTTGACGAGACGCTCTTCTCGTATACACAGAGCGCACGGTAGAGCGCATTCACCGCCAGCTTTTCAGCCTTTACCTGGTTTTCGGTTACGAAGCTGTCCCCCGCGTCGGTGGCGATATAGTCGATGTAGCCTTCCGGGCAGACGTGCATGTCCACCAGCTCGGTGAGAACGGGCGGGTACACGGAATTGCTGTCCCCATCGTCGCTACATGCCGTGCAAAGCAGAGCCATTGCCAATATGCTATATGTAATAAGGTATAGACTTCGGAAGCGTTTCATCATTCGGTAGCCGCTAACTGGTTAATCAATGGATTGGCATACATGGCCAGCAACTTGTCACGTAAGAAGGGGACATCCTTGTTCGGTAAGTCAATCTTGTCGATTTGTCCTCCCAGATAGGTCTCGAAACGCTGTTTCTCCTCTTCCGTGTACTGATTGGCAAAGCGTTGCTCGCCCTTCCATAGGTCGTACGCTACATAGTTGCCGGCAAACATGCGGTAGTTGGCATGGATGCCTTTGTCGATGGTACCTGCCACTTGTGCGAACAGTTCCTGTTTGGGCAAGTTCGTATCCATCCGCTCCAAAGTCGGGTTGATGCAGGGTGCTGTCTGGAAATGAACGCGTCCCTTGTAGCCGAAGAGCCCCGTCTTCATGTTGTTCAAGTCATCGTCCATGCTCTTCTTGAATTCGGGGTCGTCCCGTTTCTGCTGAAACTCTTTCGCTTTGAGGAAGTCGCACGGGTCATATTCGTAGGAGATGGCCAACGGAACGATGTTCAGGTCGCGCAACCTCTCCGTCACACTGCCGTTGCCCCCCAAGGTGAGCATCTTCAGCACGCTGTCCTGCGTGCGGTCGTTCGAGTCCTTCGCCCGTCCCTCGCGCTGGGCTATCCACACGTTTTCGTGCTTCTCGTTGATGGCGAAGTGGATGTAGCGCGACATGCGTGCCGAGGCCTCCAGCATCTGCCGCATGGAGAGGGCTCGCTGTACGATGAAAGACTTGTTGATGCGGACAAGTTTCTTTATCCACGGATAGATGAGCAGGTTGTCACCGATGGCAATCTCCACGGTGTTCATCCCGTTGTCCACCAACAGGAGGGAGAGGAATCCCGAGTCGAGGATGATGTCCCGGTGGTTGGAGATGAAGGTGTAGTTCACGCCAGTACCCGACACGGTGGACAGGTCGCCCGTGAGTCCGTCGCTATGCCGCTTGACGATATTCCAAAGGAAATCATAGCAGAAAGCCTTCTGGAACTCCAGGTTCGTCTTGCATTGCCGCATCTTGGCGGCAATCATGTCGAACGGGACTTGCGGCATCACCCAACCCATCACCTGCTTGAACGCGGGGTCGGCAATCAACTCTTCGTACACCTGTGGCAACTCCTCCGGAGTGTAGGGGCGCATCTCTTTGAATTCTTCAGGAATATTCATAACGCTCTCAGAATTTGTTTTCAATAATATCTGTCAAGACATCCTTGATGTCCAGTCCGGCGGCACGCACCTGTTGCGGAATGAAACTGGTAGCCGTCATGCCCGGTGTGGTATTGATTTCGAGCAGGTTCACCTTCTCGCCTTCGGTGATGATGTAGTCCACGCGGATGATGCCCGAGCATCCAAGGATGTCGTAGATGGCGGAGGTGATGAGCTTCACGCGTTCGGTGGTGTCGTCGCTCAGGCGCGCAGGCGTAATCTCCTGCACCTGGCCGTTGTACTTGGCGTCATAGTCGAAAAACTCGTTGCCGGTTACCACCTCGGTGATGGGGAAAACCACCTCTTTCTGTTTCGTCTTGTAACAGCCGCACGTAATCTCCGTTCCCTTCATGAAAGCCTCTATCATCACCTCGTCGGACTCGTGGAAAGCCTTCTCTATGGCGGGTTGAATCTGGTCTTCACTCTTCACCTTCGTCACGCCGAAGCTGGAACCGCCGGCGTTGGGTTTCACGAAGCAGGGAAGTCCTATCTTCTCCTTCACCTCCTCGTTGGTAATCTCGAATCCCTTGCGCAGAATCAGTGACTCGGACACGCGGATGCCGAATCCTTTCAGGTATTGGTTCAGCGTGAACTTGCTGAACGTCATGGCGGACACGAGGACGTTGCATGACGAGTAGGGGAGACCTATCAGGTCGAAGTATCCCTGCAGGATGCCATTCTCTCCGGGAGTGCCGTGAATGGTGATGTAGGCGAAGTCGAACGCCGTCTTTTGTCCGTTATGCGTGAAGCTGAAATCGTTGCGGTCTATGGGCTCTCTGCTGCCATCGGCCATTACCGCTTCCCATCGGTGTCCCTCTATCTCCACTATATAAAGGTTGTATCTTTCTTTGTCCATGAAAGAATAGAGTCCCTGGGCACTGCGAAGGGAAACGGGAAGTTCAGAAGAATCCCCTCCTGCTACAATGGCAATTGTACGTTTCATTTTGTATCTATGTTTTTTATTCGTCTCTGTTACTGATATACGTTCTCCACTTGTCGAGCAGCGTCACCATGTCGGGTGGCAACTCGGACGTGAAGAACATCTCTTGTCCCGTGCGCGGATGCACGAACCCCAACGTCTTGGCGTGGAGCGCCTGCCGCGGACACACGGCAAAGCAGTTGTTCACGAACTGTTTGTATTTAGCGAAGGGCGTGCCCTTCAGTATCTCGTTGCCGCCATACCGCTCGTCGTTGAACAGCGGGTGGCCGATATGCTTCATGTGTACACGGATCTGGTGCGTGCGACCAGTTTCCAGCACACACTCCACGAAGGTGACGTAGCCGATGCGTTCCAGTACATGATAGTGGGTGACGGCGTGTTTCCCTATCTCGGGGTCGGCGAAGACGGCCATCTGCAGGCGGTCTTTCGGATTGCGCGCGATGTTGCCCTCTATCGTCCCGTTGTCTTGGTCGACGATGCCCCACACCAACGCATTGTACTGCCGTTTGGTGGTCTTGTTGAAGAACTGTAGTCCCAGGTTCGTCTTGGCGTCGGGTGTCTTGGCCACCACCAGCAAGCCCGACGTGTCTTTGTCGATGCGGTGTACCAGTCCCACCTGCGGGTCGTTCGGGTCATAGGCGGGATTGTCCTTCAAGTGCCAGGCGATGGCATTGACCAATGTGCCGTGATAGTTGCCGCATCCGGGGTGTACCACCAAGCCGGCCGGCTTGTTCACCACCATCAGGTCCTCGTCCTCATAGACGATGTCCAACGGAATATCCTCGGGGGTAATGTCGTTCTCGTAGCGCGGACGGTCCATCATCACCGTCAACACATCCTTGGGCTTCACCTTGTAATTGCTCTTCACCGGCGTGCCGTTGGCCATGATGAATCCGGCATCCGCCGCCTTTTGTATCCGGTTGCGCGAGGCGTTGACGATACGCTCGAACAGGTACTTGTCGATGCGGACGGGCACTTGACCCCTGTCCACCACGACACGAAAATGCTCGTAGAGCTCCGGTCCGTCGGCGGTGAGTTCCACCTCTTCCGACAAATCGTCTATCTCGTCAAACAACTCTTCTTCTTCCATAAGCTATCAGAACCAAGAATCCTCCGTATAAGGAACCGTGTCTACTTCGTTGCTTCGTTTGTCGGATCCGATTAGGATGTCCAAACTGTCGAGCTCCGTGTCATCGAGTCTCAAGTTGCGGTCGCCGACCACAAGCACCAAGATGGCACCCACCGGCACTTTCGCTCCGCTGGAGAGCTGCATGCCTCTGTATTTCACGCCGTATACCCAGTCCGTCTCTCCCTGGATGTATTCATTCTCGCCCAAGGAGAATCCCGAAGCACCCACCTTCGCCTGGGCTTCGCGCAACGAACAGTTGTCGATGATGTCCGGAATGGCGCGTAGGGGGACGCTGTTGGTATTGATGGTGACGTAGACGCGGTGCTTCTGTTTCACCGACATGCCGGAGGCCGGGTTTTGCTCGATGATGCTACCGGAAGGACGACCTTGTATGTAAGTAGAGTCAATGACGGACATTTCAAGTCCTTCCGCCTTCAGGCGCGCTTCGGCTTCTTGGAGCGGGAGACCTTTCAAGTCGGGCACCTGGATGACTTTCCCGTGTTGGGTGTAGACATCCATCCACTTCAGTGCCGCCACCATGGCGATGACGACAAACAGGCACATCCCCAATATGTTGAGCCAAAAGAACCTGTTGCGTTTGAATGAGAAGAATTCTTTTATCGTCATAAATCTAATCTCAAAAACTTGTAATGCGCAAAGATATGAAATTATTATGGGATGAACGGGATAAAGGCATAAAAACTGACAGGCGGCTGCGGCTCTCTCATTTAAGAAGGCTTGTTCGTTTCACTCGCCTGACGCAATGTCCGGGCGTGCGGAACGTCTGAAAAACGTAAGTACTTACGATGGCTCACGTAAGTACTTACGTTGGCCGATGAAAGTACTTACGTTGCCCGATGAAAGTACTTACGTTGGTCCATGCAACCGCTTGCGTTCAAACCGTGCCTATACCTCACTCCCAAACGAGACTATACCTCGTTTTTCATGGCGATTCGCAGCTAAGCAAAAGGGGCAAAGACCGTCGAAGTCTCCACCCCTTTGTTTGCCTTTACCGAACTACGGACGGATTACTTTCCGTTGTACTCGTCAGATACGGTTAATTTCTTGCGGCCTTTAGCACGACGTGCAGCCAATACGCGACGACCGTTAGCGGTAGCCATTCTCTCACGGAAACCGTGTTTGTTTTTCCTCTTTCTGTTAGAGGGCTGGAATGTTCTTTTCATCTTTGTATGTTTTTGATTTATTTATTTCACATCAATTTGGGCTGCAAAGATAGAGGCTTTTTTTAAATAAAACAATAGCGTGTCTCATTTTTGGGTAAAACTTTTGTGTTTTTTGCGCATTTGGATTACTTTTGCAGCCGTTATGAATCGTCATACGAACGGGAACTGAATTTATAATCAAAAAAACATATAAGAGAACACAGTATGATTAATGCTCAAGACATTAAAATCGGAACAGCGATCCGTATGGATGGTAAGCTGTATTTCTGTATTGACTTCCTGCACGTTAAGCCGGGCAAGGGAAATACATTCATGCGTACAAAACTGAAAGACGTGGTGAACGGTTACGTCCTCGAACGTCGCTTCAACATCGGTGAGAAGCTGGAGGATGTCCGCGTGGAACGCCGTCCCTACCAGTACCTCTACCAAGAGGGTGAAGAGTACATCTTCATGAACCAGGAGACTTTTGACCAAGTTCCCATCGCGCACGACCAGATTACGGGCGTGGATTTCCTCACCGAGGGAATGGTTATTGACGTTGTTTCCGACGCTACTTCCGAGACAATCCTCTATGGCGAGCTTCCCGTGAAGGTTCGTCTGAAAGTGACTTACACGGAGCCGGGTCTCAAAGGCGACACCGCCACCAACACGCTGAAGCCCGCCACGGTGGAGTCCGGCGCTGAGGTTCGCGTTCCCTTGTTCATCAACGAAGGCGAGACCATCGAAATCGACACGCGCGACGGTTCATACGTCGGCCGTGTAAAGGCGTAAGTCTACAGTTGCCGTTGCCCATGCGGCGATAGGGTGACACAAATATAGGACACGCGGATTCGTCTCATTGCTTAATGCAGGCGAATCCGCGCGATTCGTTTGGACGGTTCGTGCGGCGAGGTGGCTGAGGACCGGTATTTACCCGGTCAGAAAAATATTCCCGCCTAACCGGGAAAATAAACTCCTCCAGTCAGCTCCTTGGAAAAATTCTTTTATATTTGTACCATAAACAGAAAGTGGACAGATGAAGTACTCTTTTATTATACCGGTTTACAACCGTCCCGACGAATTGGGCGAGCTGCTCGAAAGCCTGTGTGGGCAGACCTTCACGGATTTTGAGGTGGTGGTGGTGGACGACGGCTCCGCTATAGCTTGCAAGGAGGTGGCGGAACGTTTTGCACGGCGCGTCCCTATACATTATTATTATATAGAGAACGGCGGTCCCGGCCCGGCACGAAACTACGGAGCGGATGTGGCTCATGGGGATTACCTGATTATCCTGGATTCCGATTGCATCTTGCCCGTTGGCTACCTGCAGGAGGTGGATGCCGAACTGAACGGCAATCCCTGTGACGCCTTTGGCGGTCCGGACAGGGCGCACGCCTCTTTCACGCCTGTGCAGAAAGCCATCAACTACGCCATGACTTCGTTTTTCACGACGGGTGGCATACGCGGAGGAAAGAAGAAGATGGACAAGTTCTACCCACGGAGCTTCAATATGGGTGTCCGTGCGGAAGTCTTCAACTCTTTGGGAGGGTTCTCCAAGATGCGTTTTGGCGAGGACATCGACTTCAGCATCCGCATATTCAAGAACGGCTATCGTTGCCGGCTTTTCCCCGAAGCCTGGGTGTGGCACAAACGTCGCACGGACTTGAGGAAATTCTTCAAGCAGGTATACAACTCCGGCATCGCGCGTGTCAACCTCTATAAGAAGTACCCCGATTCCTTGAAACCGGTGCACTTGTTGCCAACAGTCTTCACCGTCGGCGTGGCTCTTATCCTTGTCGGCGGTTGCTTCTGCCACTTGTTGTGGAGCTTGCTGTTGCTTTTTGCGTTGCTTATATTTGTGGACTCTTCCATCCGGAACAAGAGCCTCCGTATCGGCCTCCTGTCCGTCGTGGCGGCGTTCGTGCAGCTGACGGGTTATGGCTTGGGATTCCTCAGCGCCTGGTGGAGACGGTGTGTCCGTCATGCGGACGAGTTCTCGGCTTTCAATAAGAGCTTCTACAAATGACGGGTCAGAAGCTATGCATAAGGGATTGGGCTGTTGAGGACCGCCCCAGGGAAAAGATGCTCAAGCACGGGGTCACTTCCATGTCCGACGCGGAACTGTTGGCTATCCTCATTGGTTCGGGAAGCCTGGAAGACTCTGCGGTGGAGCTGATGCGCAAGGTGCTCAAGGGTGTTCACGACGATTTGAACGAGTTGGGCAAATGCTCCGTTGACGACCTTTGCAAATACAACGGCATCGGGCCGGTGAAGGCACTGAAAATACTGGCGGCCTCGGAACTCGGCAAGCGGCGGAAGGATGAGATGAGGGAGCGGATGACGGTTTGCAGCTCGGCGGATATTTACAAGGTGTTTTATCCCGTGCTGTGCGACTCGCATACCGAAGAGTGCTGGGTGCTGCTCATGAACAACTCGATGAAGGTGATAGGACGGACGAAAGTCAGTGACGGCGGAATAGCCTCGACGTTGGTCGACGTGCGCTGCGTGTTGCGCGAAGCCCTGCTGAAACGGGCCACCTGCATCGCGCTTTGCCACAATCACCCTTCGGGCAACATGCAACCGAGTAACGAAGACAAACGGCTGACAAGGAAACTGAAAGAGAGCGCCTCGCTGATGGATATCAATCTGGTGGACCATGTGGTGCTGGTGGACGGCAGCTACTATAGCTTTGCCGACAACGGCCTGCTCTGATTGTTGAACTTAATGATACGAAAATGGAAACAAACAAACTTGCGATAGAAGAGAGAATCGTGGAAATGCTCAAGACGGTCTATGACCCCGAGATTCCGGTCAATATATACGACCTGGGGCTAATCTATAAAATAGACGTGAAGGACGACGGTGACGTGGACATGGACATGACGCTGACGGCCCCCAACTGTCCGGCGGCGGACTTCATCATGGAAGACGTGCGCCAGAAGATAGAGTCGATTGAGGGGACCAAGACGGTGGTCGTCAACCTGGTGTTCGAGCCCGAATGGAACAAGGAGATGATGAGCGATGAAGCGAAACTGGAACTTGGATTCATGTAAATGAAGGAATTATGAAAAACATCTATTTCTTGTCCGACGCACACTTGGGCTCTTTGGCAATCGAGCACGGAAGGACGCAGGAACGGCGGCTGGTCAACTTTCTTGACAAAATAAAGGATGATGCCGCGGCGATTTACCTGCTTGGCGACATGTTCGATTTCTGGTATGAATTCAAATACGTCGTCCCCAAGGGCTTTACCCGCTTCCTGGGGAAACTGTCCGAACTTACGGACAGGGGCGTGGAGGTGCATTACTTTGTCGGTAACCACGACCTGTGGTGTGGCGACTATCTCGAAAAGGAGTGCGGCGTGGTTTTGCACCGCGAACCGCTGACTTGCGAGCTCTACGGCAAGGAATTCTATTTGGCGCACGGTGACGGGCTGGGCGACCCGGACAAAGGCTTCCGCATGCTCCGTATGATGTTCCGCAGCGCCACCCTGCAGCGGATGTTCTCCGCCTTGCACCCCCGGTGGAGCGTATGGCTTGGCTTGAACTGGGCGAAACACAGCCGGTTGAAACGGGTGGACGGCAAAGAACCCGACTATATGGGCGAGGACAAGGAATGCCTGGTGCTCTATGCCAAGGACTACTTGAGAAGTCACCCCAACATCAACTACTTTATTTTTGGCCATCGTCACATCGAACTCGACTTGAAAATCGCCGCCTCCTCACGCGTAATCATATTGGGCGATTGGATACGTTACTTCTCATACGCCGTATTCGATGGCGAGAACCTCTTCTTCGAGAACTTTGTGGAAGGAGAGTCCAACTGACAGGAACTTGGGCTGGAATGAATGGAATATGAACTGAATCAAATGAAATACTGTTATGGAAAGAAATGATCAAGAACAAAATGTACGGTTGGAAATCGGCGAGGAAGTGGCTCAGGGAGAATATGCCAACTGCTCGGTAGTGTCACACTCCAGTTCGGAATTTGTCATTGACTTTGCAAGGCTTGTGCCGGGGGTACCTAAGGTCTCCGTGAAGTCGCGCATCATCATGGCCCCCGAACAAGTGAAGCGTCTCATGCTTACCTTGCAAGAGAATGTCCGTAAGTACGAGAACGAATTCGGGCAAATCCAGATTCACGAGCGGGAAATGAGAATGCCTCTTTCTCCCGTAAAAGGCGAAGCCTGAAAAACAATGCCCTGTCTCCTTTTCAGTCCCCGTTCGCCCGAAATGCGGCTACACGAATAAGTGAAAGGCCGGAGGAAAGCGAAAATGCGGCGTTCGGGGAAACTTTTCTTGAGATTTTAATTGGTTATTAAAATACTATTGGTAACTTTGCAGCCCAAAATGTATAGTTTGGATTTATAGTACAGAAAAATAGTAAACAAATATATAACAATTAAAAACAAACAAAAATGCCTACTATTCAACAGTTAGTAAGAAAAGGAAGACAGGTTTTGGTTGACAAGAGTAAGTCTCCGGCATTGAACTCATGCCCCCAGCGTCGTGGAGTTTGTGTCAGAGTTTACACTACGACTCCCAAGAAACCTAATTCCGCTATGCGTAAAGTCGCTCGTGTGAAATTGACAAACCAGAAGGAGGTTAACTCCTACATTCCGGGAGAAGGTCATAACCTGCAGGAGCACTCAATCGTTTTGGTACGTGGCGGTCGTGTGAAAGACCTCCCTGGTGTACGTTATCACATCGTTCGCGGTACATTGGATACGGCCGGCGTGGCTAACCGTACGCAAAGACGTTCTAAATACGGAGCTAAACGCCCGAAACCCGGACAGGCAGCACCCGCAAAAGGTAAAAAATAAACTATAAAATCGTTTTGGTTTGTGGATAAGCTAAGGGTTGAGTAAATGTCTCGGTGGAGACGTTGAAGAAAACGGAATTGCAACCTCAAACAAAACACTAAATTCAATCAAAATGAGAAAGGCTAAACCTAAAAAACGTGTGATCCTTCCGGATCCGGTCTTTAATGATCAGAAAGTTTCCAAGTTCGTGAACCATCTGATGTATGATGGAAAGAAAAACACTTCGTACGAAATCTTCTACGCTGCTCTGGAAACCGTAAAGAACAAACTCTCCAACGAAGAACTGACTCCTTTGGAAATCTGGAAAAAAGCGCTTGACAACGTTACTCCGCAGGTGGAGGTTAAGTCTCGCCGTATCGGTGGCGCTACGTTCCAAGTTCCTACCGAGATCCGCCCGGATCGTAAAGAGTCCATCTCGATGAAAAACCTGATTGCTTTCGCCCGCAAGCGTGGCGGCAAGTCAATGGCGGACAAGTTGGCCGCTGAGATTGTCGACGCGTTCAACGAACAGGGCGGCGCTTTCAAACGTAAAGAAGATATGCACCGCATGGCTGAGGCCAACCGTGCTTTTGCTCATTTCAGATTTTAATCAAGTATTAATTAAATAGGTAAAAGTTTAAGATGGCAAAACATGATTTACATTTGACTCGTAACATCGGCATCATGGCGCATATCGATGCGGGTAAGACAACCACATCAGAGCGTATTTTGTTCTATACGGGTTTGACTCATAAAATTGGTGAGGTACATGATGGCGCTGCTACCATGGACTGGATGGAGCAGGAGCAGGAGCGTGGTATCACGATTACCTCCGCTGCGACAACCACTCACTGGAATTATGCCGGCAATACTTATAAAATTAACTTGATTGATACTCCGGGACACGTGGACTTCACCGCTGAGGTAGAACGTTCGTTGCGTGTCCTCGACGGCGCTGTCGCTACTTACTGTGCTGTAGGTGGCGTTGAGCCGCAGTCTGAAACCGTTTGGCGCCAGGCTGACAAATACAATGTGCCCCGTATCGGTTACGTCAACAAGATGGACCGTTCCGGTGCTGACTTCTTCGAGGTGGTACGCCAGATGAAGGACGTGCTTGGCGCGAACCCTTGCCCTGTGGTTATCCCTATCGGCAGTGAAGAGAGCTTCAAAGGCTTGGTAGACCTTATCAAGATGAAAGCAATCTACTGGCACGATGAGACAATGGGCGCTGACTACGAGGTTGACGATATCCCCGCAGAGTTGGTTGACGAAGCCAACGAGTGGAGAGACAAGATGCTGGAGAAAGTGGCTGAGTTCGACGAAGCTCTGATGGAGAAATATTTCGACGACCCCTCTACCATTACCGAAGAGGAAATCCTCCGCGCGTTGCGTAACGGTACCGTACAGATGGCAATCGTTCCGATGCTTTGCGGTTCTTCATTCAAGAACAAGGGCGTACAGACGCTGCTCGACTATGTCTGCGCATTCTTGCCTTCACCTCTGGATACTCCTAACGTTGTGGGTACCAACCCGAACACGGGTGCCGAGGAAGACCGTAAGCCGGATGAGAATGAGAAGATGTCCGCATTGGCGTTCAAAATCGCTACTGACCCGTATGTTGGCCGTCTGACGTTCTTCCGCGTTTACTCCGGTAAGATTGATGCAGGTTCATACGTCTTCAATAGCCGTTCGGGCAAGAAGGAGCGTGTGTCTCGTATCTTCCAGATGCACTCAAACAAGCAGAACCCTGTCGATGTGATTAGTGCCGGTGATATTGGTGCCGGTGTAGGTTTCAAGGATATCCGTACCGGTGATACGCTTTGTGACGAAGACGCACCTATCGTACTGGAGTCTATGGACTTCCCCGAACCGGTTATCGGTATCGCTGTGGAGCCTAAGACACAGAAAGACCTCGATAAGCTTTCTAACGGACTGGCCAAGTTGGCTGAAGAGGATCCTACCTTCACGGTTCGTACGGACGAGCAGACCGGTCAGACCATTATCTCCGGTATGGGTGAGCTCCACTTGGATATCATCATCGACCGTCTGAAACGCGAGTTCAAGGTAGAATGTAACCAGGGCCGTCCTCAGGTTAACTATAAGGAGGCCATCACGAAGACCGTTAACCTCCGCGAGGTTTACAAGAAACAGTCCGGTGGTCGTGGTAAGTTCGCCGACATCATCGTGAACGTCGGTCCGGTTGATGAGGACTTCAAGGAAGGCGGTCTGCAGTTCATCGATGAGGTGAAGGGCGGTAACATTCCTAAGGAATTCATTCCTTCCGTACAGAAAGGTTTCACTACGGCTATGAAGAACGGTGTTCTTGCAGGTTTCCCCTTGGATTCCTTGAAGGTGACCTTGCTTGATGGTTCGTTCCACCCCGTAGACTCTGACCAGTTGTCATTCGAAATCTGCGCTATCCAGGCTTACAAGAACGCTTGCGTGAAGGCAGGTCCCGTGCTCATGGAGCCGATTATGAAACTCGAGGTTGTTACTCCCGAGGAGAACATGGGTGATGTAATCGGTGACTTGAACAAGCGCCGCGGTCAGGTTGAAGGAATGGAGTCAAGCCGTTCGGGTGCCCGTATCGTGAAGGCAATGGTGCCGCTGGCAGAGATGTTCGGCTATGTAACGGCTTTGCGTACCATCACTTCAGGTCGTGCGACCTCGTCTATGTCTTACTCTCATCACGCACAGGTATCAAGTTCTATCGCGAAGACCGTGCTTGAAGAGGTTAAAGGACGTACCGACTTAGTATAAAAATCAAACGGGAGCAAGTTAGCGAATGACTCTTAACTTGCTCCCTTTAAATAGCTAATTTATTAACAACTAAAAAACAATGAGTCAAAAAATCAGAATCAAACTGAAATCTTACGACCACAACTTGGTTGACAAGTCAGCCGAGAAGATTGTAAGAACTGTGAAAGCCACAGGTGCGATTGTGAGCGGTCCGATACCCCTCCCGACACACAAGAGAATTTACACTGTGAACCGTTCAACCTTCGTGAACAAGAAGGCTCGTGAACAATTCGAGCTCTCTTCCTACAAGAGATTGATCGACATCTATAGCTCAACGGCCAAGACCGTGGACGCTTTGATGAAGTTGGAATTGCCCAGTGGAGTAGAAGTAGAAATTAAAGTCTAATTTTAAAATTAACTGAAATGCCAGGATTATTAGGAAAGAAAATCGGAATGACATCCGTTTTCAGTGCCGATGGTAAGAATGTACCATGCACTGTTATCGAAGCAGGTCCTTGTGTAGTTACTCAGATTAAAAGTGTCGAGAAGGATGGCTATGCAGCCGTTCAGGTAGGCTTCCAGGAAGCAAAAGAGAAGAATACCACCAAGCCTTTGATGGGACACTTTAAGAAAGCTGGCGTAACTCCGAAGAGACACTTGGCCGAGTTCAAGAATTTTGAAACAGAACTGAATCTGGGTGATACCATCACGGTGGAACTCTTCAACGATTCAGCCTATGTTGACGTGATTGGAACCTCCAAGGGAAAAGGTTTCCAGGGTGTAGTTAAAAGACATGGCTTTGGTGGTGTAGGTCAGTCTACCCACGGTCAGCACAACCGTGCCCGCAAACCGGGTTCTATCGGTGCTTGTTCTTATCCTGCGAAGGTCTTTAAAGGTATGCGTATGGCCGGCCAGATGGGCGGTGACAGAGTTACTACTCATAACTTGCAAGTATTAAAGGTTATTCCGGAGCATAATCTTCTTTTGATTAAGGGTTCTGTTCCAGGATACAAAGGTTCAATCGTAATAATTGAGAAATAATGGAACTTAACGTATATAACATTAAAGGTCAGGAGACTGGCCGTAAGGTGGCTTTAAATGAGGCTATCTTCGGCATCGAACCTAACGATCATGCTATCTACTTGGCTGTGAAGCAGTACATGGCAAACCAACGTCAGGGAACGCACAAGTCTAAGGAAAGAAGCGAAATCAGTGGTTCAACCCGTAAGCTCGGTCGCCAGAAAGGTGGTGGCGGTGCTCGTCGCGGTGACATCAACTCACCGGTACTCGTAGGTGGTGCACGTGTTTTCGGTCCGAAGCCGCGTGACTACTCCTTCAAACTTAACAAGAAAGTGAAAGCCTTGGCTCGTCTTTCAGCTTTGTCATACAAGGCAAAGGAGAACTCTATAGTTGCAGTGGAAGACTTCACCTTTGAAGCTCCGAAGACTAAAGAATTCGTAGAAATTGTTAAGAACCTTAAAATAGAAGGCAAGAAAGTTCTTCTCGTTTTGCCTGAAGCTAATAAAAATGTATTTTTGTCAGCTCGTAATATTCAACGTGCTCAGGTAATTAGCGCTTCGGCTTTGAACACCTACAAGGTGTTGGACGCTGATGTGCTTCTTGTTGCTGAAAGCTCGTTCAAAAGTATTGACGACGTCTTAATCAATAAGGAGGCTTAAGTAATGAGAATTATTATTAAACCGTTGGTAACAGAAAAGATGACCGCCGTATCCGAGAAGTTTAACAACAGATACGGATTTATCGTGACTCCGGATGTGAACAAATTGGAGATTAAGCGTGCGGTTGAGACAATGTATAATGTTACAGTTGTTGACGTAAACACGATGAGATACTCTGGAAAGAGTAAGAGTCGCTATACGAAAGCCGGTCTTATCAAGGGTAGAACAAACGCTTACAAGAAAGCGATTGTGACTTTGAAAGAGGGCGATACTATTGATTTTTATAGTAATATTTAAATAGAAGATGGCAGTACGTAAATTTAAGCCCACAACGCCGGGGCAAAGACATAAGATTATTGGTACTTTTGAAGAGATTACTGCATCGGTACCAGAAAAGTCTCTTATATGCGGAAAACGTTCCACAGGTGGACGTAACAATACCGGTAAGATGACCATGCGTTACATCGGTGGCGGACATAAGAGAAAATTCAGATTTGTCGATTTCAAGAGAAACAAAGACGGTGTTCCTGCAGTTGTTAAGACAATTGAATACGATCCGAACCGTTCGGCTCGTATCGCTTTGTTGTTTTATGCAGATGGTGAAAAAAGATACATTATCGCTCCTAATGGTTTACAGGTAGGAAGTACGCTTATGTCCGGAGAAACAGCGGCGCCTGAGATAGGTAACGCCTTGCCTCTTCGGAATATTCCTGTCGGTACTGTAATTCATAACATTGAGTTGCGCCCGGGTCAGGGTGCTGTTCTGGTTAGATCAGCTGGAAATTTCGCTCAATTGACTTCTCGTGAAGGTGACTACTGTGTTATCAAATTGCCTTCAGGAGAGTTGCGGCAGATTCTTTGCACATGTAAAGCTACTATCGGTAGCGTCGGAAATTCAGACCACGCTCTCGAAAGTTCAGGTAAGGCTGGACGTTCTCGTTGGCTCGGACGTCGTCCTCACAACCGTGGTGTCGTTATGAACCCTGTTGATCACCCGATGGGTGGTGGTGAAGGACGTGCTTCAGGAGGTCACCCGAGATCACGTAAGGGATTGTATGCTAAGGGCTTGAAGACAAGAGCTCCGAAGAAACAGTCTTCTAAGTACATTATTGAGAGAAGATAGTAGTAATAAGATTAATTGAGTAAATTATGAGTCGTTCATTAAAAAAGGGTCCATATATTAACGTTAAACTGGAGAACAAGATTGTTGCCATGAACGAAAGCGGCAAGAAGTCAGTTGTTAAGACATGGGCTAGAGCTTCGATGATTTCCCCTGATTTCGTAGGGCATACAGTTGCAGTTCATAACGGAAATAAGTTTATTCCTGTTTACGTTACAGAAAATATGGTCGGACATAAGTTGGGAGAGTTCGCTCCTACCCGTACGTTCCGTGGCCATGCTGGTAATAAGAAAAAATAAAAAGTAAATTATAATGGGAGCTAGAAAGAAAATATCGGCTGAAAAAAGAAAAGAAGCCCTTAAAACGATGTATTTTGCAAGATTGCAAAATGTTCCTTCCTCTCCGCGTAAGATGCGCCTCGTCGCTGACATGGTTCGCGGTATGGAAGTTAACCGAGCTCTTGGTGTTCTGAAGTTCTCTTCCAAAGAGGCTTCCGCAAGAGTAGAGAAGCTATTGCGCTCCGCTATTTCCAACTGGGAACAGAAAAACGAGCGTAAGGCTGAAAACGGAGAGTTGTTTATCACGAAGATTTACGTTGATTGCGGCGTGACACTGAAAAGAATGAGACCCGCTCCTCAGGGACGCGGTTACAGAATCCGTAAACGCTCCAACCACGTAACTTTGTTTGTGGATACTAAGAATGCTAATGATAATCTAAATCAGTAAAGAATGGGACAAAAAGTTAATCCGATAAGTAATCGTCTGGGAATCATTAGAGGATGGGATTCTAATTGGTACGGTGGAAAAGACTTCGGCGACGCTTTGCTCGAAGACAGCAAAATCCGTAAATACTTGAACGCCCGTCTCGCAAAAGCTAGTGTTTCAAGAATTGTTATCGAGCGCACACTTAAACTCGTTACGATTACTGTTTGTACGGCACGTCCGGGAATTATCATCGGTAAAGGTGGTCAGGAGGTTGATAAACAGTTGACAAGTTGAAAGAGGAGTTGAAGAAGATCACCGACAAGGATATCCAAATCAATATCTTCGAAATCAAGCGTCCCGAGTTGGATGCGGTTATTGTTGCCAACAACATCGCTCGCCAGGTTGAAGGCAAAATCGCTTACCGTCGCGCCATCAAGATGGCTATCGCCAACACGATGCGTATGGGTGCCGAGGGTGTCAAGATTTTGATTTCCGGTCGTTTGAACGGCGCTGAAATGGCTCGTTCCGAGATGTATAAAGAAGGTAGAACTCCGTTGCATACTTTTAGAGCAGACATTGACTACTGTCATACGGAAGCCTTGACAAAGGTTGGCTTGCTCGGTATCAAGGTTTGGATTTGTCGCGGTGAGGTCTATGGCAAGCGTGATCTTGCTCCTAACTTTGCGCAAGCTAAGGAAGGTGACCGTCGAAGCAACGACAGAAACAACGGAGGTAAGAACTTCAAAAGAAAGAAAAAATAATTGCAAACGAATTTGAAATTTTGAATTATGTTACAACCCAAAAAGACAAAATTCAGAAGACAGCAGAAGGGCACTCAAAAAGGTAACGCCCAGAGAGGTAACCAGCTGGCTTTCGGTTCATTCGGTATCAAGTCTTTGGAGACCAAATGGATTACAGGTCGTCAGTTGGAGGCTGCTCGTGTCGCTGTAACAAGATATATGCAACGTCAGGGACAGATTTGGATTAGAGTCTTCCCGGACAAACCCATTACCCGTAAGCCTGCAGATGTACGTATGGGTAAAGGTAAAGGTAGCCCCGAAGGCTTCGTAGCGCCTGTTACACCAGGTCGCATCATCATCGAAGCTGAAGGTGTCTCGTACGAAATCGCTAAGGAGGCTTTGCGTTTAGCCGCTCAAAAACTCCCTGTGACTACTAAGTTTATTGTTAGACGCGATTATGACGCACAAAATCAAACTCTTTAATTATGAAGATCGCAGAAATTAGAGAAATACAGACAGCGGAATTGGCTGAAAGAATCGAAACTGAAGTTGCCAATTACAATCAGATGGTTCTCAACCATTCAATCTCTCCGTTGGAGAATCCTGCGCAAATCAAGAAATTACGCAGAACGATTGCGCGTATGAAAACAGAATTGCGTCAGAGAGAACTTAACAAATAATAATGGTCGTAATGGAAGTCAGAAATTTAAGAAAAGAAAGAACGGGTGTTGTTATTAGCAACAAGATGGACAAGACCATAACTGTTGCTGCCAAGTTCAAGGAGAAACACCCTATTTACGGTAAGTTCGTCAGCAAGACGAAAAAATACCACGCTCACGACGAAAAGAACGAATGTAATCCTGGTGATACCGTTCGTATCATGGAAACACGTCCCTTGAGCAAAACGAAGAGATGGAGATTGGTTGAAATTATAGAAAGAGCTAAATAATTATGATACAAACAGAATCCAGACTTACAGTATGTGACAACAGTGGCGCGAAAGAGGCTCTCTGTATCCGCGTATTAGGCGGTACGGGAAGACGTTATGCTTCTGTTGGGGATGTCATCGTTGTTTCTATCAAGAGCGTCATTCCATCCAGTGATATTAAAAAAGGTGCAGTATCTAAGGCCCTGATTGTACGTACGAAGAAGGAGATACGTCGTGCTGACGGATCTTACATTCGTTTTGATGACAATGCTTGCGTGTTGCTTAACAACGCGGGTGAGATTAGAGGAAGCCGTATCTTCGGACCTGTTGCCAGAGAATTGCGTGCCGTAAACATGAAAGTGGTTTCACTTGCACCTGAAGTACTTTAATTTTTAAAGGATTTAAGTAATGAGTAAGTTACATATTAAAAAAGGCGATACAGTATACATCAACGCCGGCGACGACAAAGGTAAAAGCGGCCGTGTGCTGAAGGTCTTTGTCAAAGAGCAGCGCGCTCTTGTCGAAGGCCAGAATATGGTCTCTAAGAGCGTAAAACCCAACGCGAAGAATCCTCAAGGAGGTATCGTGAAGCAGGAAGCTCCTATTCACATTTCCAACTTGAACTTGATTGACCCGAAGACGGGTAAACCGACTCGCATTGGTAGAAGAGAAAGTGCTGATGGAAGAACATTTGTTCGTTATGCTAAAAAATCAGGAGAGGAGATTAAATAATGAGTAATACTGCAAGCCTTAAAAAAGAGTATGCAGAGCGTATCGCTCCTGCATTGCAAAAACAATTTCAGTATTCTTCATCTATGCAGATTCCAGCCCTCAAGAAGATTGTAATCAATCAAGGTCTGGGCTTGGCTGTAGCTGACAAGAAGATTATCGAAGTTGCCATCAATGAGATGACCACTATTACCGGTCAGAAAGCTGTCGCTACAATTTCTCGCAAAGATATCGCTAACTTCAAGTTGCGTAAGAAAATGCCTATCGGTGTGATGGTTACTTTGCGCAGAGAAAGAATGTATGAATTCCTTGAAAGATTGGTACGCGTGGCTTTGCCCCGTATCCGTGACTTCAAAGGTATCGAGAGCAAGTTCGACGGTAGAGGTAATTATACTTTAGGTATTCAAGAGCAAATCATCTTCCCCGAAATCAACATTGACAGCATCACCAAGATTTTGGGAATGAACATTACTTTCGTGACATCTGCCAAGACAGACGAAGAGGGTTATGCTTTACTGAAAGAGTTTGGTTTACCTTTTAAAAACGCTAAAAAAGACTAGTTATGGCAAAAGAATCAATGAAGGCTCGCGAAATCAGACGAGCTAAACTTGTGGCCAAATATGCTGCCAAGCGTGCTGAACTGAAGAAGATTGTAAACACGGGCGAACCTGCCGAGGCTTATGAAGCCGCTCAGAAACTGCAGGACCTGCCTAAGAACTCTAATCCTATTCGTTTGCACAACCGTTGCAAGCTGACCGGTCGTCCCAGAGGATATATCCGTCAGTTTGGCATTTCAAGAATCCAATTTAGGGAGATGGCTTCTAACGGCTTGATTCCTGGAGTTAAAAAAGCAAGTTGGTAATTTTTAGTTTTAAATATTGTCAGGGTAGACCTGATTAATTTAATTTTTTATGACAGATCCAATAGCAGATTATTTGACGAGGTTGAGAAACGCAATCAGTGCAAAGCACAGAGTTGTTGAGATTCCTGCCTCAAATCTTAAAAAGGAGATTACAAAAATCCTTTTTGAAAAAGGTTACATCCTTAACTACAAGTTTGTAGAAGATGGTCCTCAAGGTTCTATTAAAGTAGCTTTGAAGTACGATCCCGTTAATAAGGTTAACGCGATCAAGAAGTTGGAGAGGATATCCACTCCGGGTTTGCGCAAGTATACCGGATACAAGGATATGCCGAGAGTGATTAACGGATTGGGTATAGCCATTATATCTACTTCCAAAGGTGTTATGACTGACAAGGAGGCCGCGAATCTCAAGGTTGGTGGTGAAGTTCTTTGCTACGTTTATTAATAGGAGGATTTATCTATGTCAAGAATTGGAAAATTGCCTGTTGCTATCCCTGGTGGTGTAACAGTTACTTTTAAGGATGATAAGGTCACAGTAAAAGGACCTAAGGGCGAGTTGAGCCAATATGTAAATCCGGCTATCAATGTAGCGATTGAAGATGGTCATGTCTCTTTCACCGAAAACGAAGAGGCGATGGTTGACGATCCCAAACAGAGACACGCTTACCACGGTCTGTACCGCGCTTTGGTCCATAACATGGTTGTCGGCGTTTCCGAAGGCTACAAGAAAGAACTCGAACTTGTCGGTGTAGGTTATCGTGCCTCTAACACCGGTAACTTGCTTGAACTTGCTTTGGGCTACACGCACGCAATCTTTTTGCAGTTGCCCCCCGAAGTGAAAGTTGAGACCAAATCTGAAAGAAACAAGAATCCTCTTATTATCTTGGAGTCTTGCGACAAACAATTGCTTGGTTTAGTTTGCGCCAAGATACGTTCTTTCCGTATGCCTGAGCCTTACAAGGGAAAAGGTATTAAATTTGTTGGTGAGGAAATCCGCAGAAAGTCGGGTAAGTCAGCAGGTGCTAAATAATTTACATAAAATTGTATTATCATGACAACAAAAATAGAAAGACGAATCAAGATTAAATATAGAGTTCGGAATAAGATTTCTGGAACTGCTGAACGTCCTCGTATGTCGGTTTTCAGAAGCAACAAACAGATTTACGTTCAATTGATTGACGATTTGAGTGGCAAGACGTTGGCTGCTGCTTCTTCTCTTGGCATGGAGACCATGCCGAAAAAAGAACAGGCTGCTAAGGTCGGCGAGTTGATTGCCAAGAAGTCTCAGGAGATAGGCATCACGAGTGTCGTTTTTGATCGTAATGGTTACTTGTATCACGGGAGAGTTAAAGAAGTGGCTGATGCCGCTCGTAACGGTGGACTTAAATTTTGATAAATTATGGCAGTTAACAATAAAGTGAAGATATCTAACGATATCGAGTTGAAAGATAGACTGGTTGCCATTAATCGTGTTACCAAAGTTACAAAAGGTGGTCGTACGTTCAGTTTTTCCGCTATCGTTGTAGTAGGTAACGAAGATGGTGTTATCGGTTGGGGACTCGGAAAAGCGAGCGAGGTTACAGCCGCCATCGCCAAGGGCGTGGAAGCCGCAAAGAAGAACCTTACTCGTGTTCCCGTTCTGAAGGGTACAGTACCTCACGAACAAGAAGCTCGCTTTGGTGGAGCTAAGGTTTTCATCAAACCCGCTTCTCATGGTACCGGAGTAGTTGCCGGTGGCGCCATGCGTGCAGTGCTTGAGAGTGTCGGAATTACGGACGTTTTAGCTAAGTCAAAAGGTTCATCGAACCCTCATAACTTGGTTAAGGCCACCATCCTTGCACTCGGTGAGATGAGAGACGCTAGAACGATTGCTCAGAATAGAGGAATCAGTATGGAAAAAGTATTTAGAGGATAAGGAGGTTTTATGTCTACTATAAAGATTAAACAAACGAAAAGCAGAATCGGCGCACCGAAAGACCAGAAAAGAACTCTCGATGCCCTTGGCCTTCGTAAGATGAATCGTGTGGTTGAACGTGAAGCAACCCCTTCTGTTCTGGGAATGGTGGAGAAGGTTAAACATTTGGTTACCGTTATTGAGTAATTATTAATCTTAAAATTAAGTTTCAGTATGAAATTAAATAATTTACAACCAGCTTTAGGCTCTGTACGCACACGTAAGAGAATCGGACGCGGTCCGGGTTCTGGTATGGGCGGTACCTCAACAAGAGGTCACAAAGGAGCTAAACAAAGATCTGGTTATTCAAATAAGATTGGTTTTGAAGGCGGACAGATGCCGTTGCAACGTCGTGTTCCGAAATTTGGTTTCAAGAACATCAACCGTGTTGAGTACAAGGCTATGAACTTGGATACTATTCAAACATTGGCTACTGAAAAGAACCTGACGAAGGTGACTTTGAAGGAGCTCAACGAGGCGGGATTTGTTTCTTCTAAACAGTTGGTTAAAGTTTTAGGTAACGGTAAATTGACTGCGAAGCTCGATATTGAAGCCAATGCTTTTTCTAAGAGTGCAATAGCAGCGATTGAAGCTGTTGGTGGTAATGCTATAAAACTTTAATTCAATGAGAAAATCTATTGAAACATTAAAGAATATATGGAAGATTAAGGATCTGAGAGATCGGATCCTTATCACTGTGCTGTTTGTGGCGATATACCGATTCGGAACCTACATCGTTCTTCCGGGTATCAACCCTAACATGTTGACCAAGTTGCACGAGCAGACAAGTGAGGGACTTTTGGCTTTGCTGAACATGTTCTCCGGAGGGGCTTTTTCCAACGCTTCTATTTTTGCGTTAGGAATCATGCCTTACATCTCCGCTTCCATTGTTATACAGCTTTTGGCTATTGCAGTGCCCTATTTCCAGAAGTTACAACATGAGGGTGAGAGCGGACGTAGAAAGATTAACCAATACACCCGTTACCTGACAATTGCAATATTGCTGTTTCAGGCACCTTCCTATTTGATTAACTTGAAGGCTCAAGCAGGACCGTCATTGAATGCTTCATTAGATTGGACATTGTTTATGATCACTTCGACCATCATTTTGGCTGCTGGAAGTATGTTCATTTTGTGGCTCGGTGAACGCATCACTGATAAGGGTATCGGCAACGGTATTTCCTTTATCATTTTGGTAGGTATCATCGCCCGTCTCCCGCAATCCTTGACACAAGAGTTCATCTCAAGAATGGCCTCCCCTGGTGCAGGTGGAGTCGTTATGTTCTTGTTCGAAATCATCTTCTTGTTGTTGGTTATTGCCGCCGCTATCCTGTTGGTTCAAGGAACCCGTAGGATTCCCGTGCAGTATGCGAAAAAGATTGTTGGCAACAAGCAATATGGTGGGGCGCGTCAGTACATTCCTTTGAAAGTGAACGCTGCTAACGTGATGCCTATCATCTTCGCCCAGGCCATTATGTTCATACCTCTTACATTTATCGGTTTTTCTGACGCTGAGAATGCGAATGGCTTCGTTCGTTCATTGGTTGACCATACAAGTTTCTGGTACAATGTAATTTTCGCGATTCTGATTATCGTGTTTACTTACTTCTACACCGCTCTTACGCTTAACCCCAACCAGATGGCTGAGGATATGAAACGTAATAACGGCTTTATACCTGGAATTAAACCCGGAAAAAGTACCGCGGATTACATCGATGCTATCATGTCTCGAATCACTTTCCCCGGCTCTCTTTTCTTGGCTGTTATTGCCATCCTCCCTGCCTTTGCGGGTGTGTTCGGAGTGAAGACGGAGTTTGCACAGTTCTTCGGTGGAACATCCTTGTTGATTCTTGTTGGTGTTGTATTGGATACCTTGCAACAAGTGGAAAGTCATCTGTTGATGAGACATTATGACGGTCTGCTCAAGTCCGGCCGAATCAGAGGACGTTCCGGAAATGTTGCCGCATACTAATAGTTTTATATACTAATGGTATATTTAAAAACTGAGGATGAGATTGAGTTACTTCGCCAAAGTAATCTCCTTGTGGGGAGAACTTTGGCCGAAGTCGCTAAAATGATAAAACCAGGAGTTACTACTTCGCAACTTGACAAGGTTGCCGAGGAGTTCATTAGAGACCATGGTGCAGTGCCTACTTTTAAGGGATTTCCCAATCAGTTTGGCAAGCAACCTTTCCCGGCTTCTATATGTACCTCTGTTAACGATCAGGTTGTACACGGTATTCCGAATGACATTCCCTTGCAAGAGGG
>CAVJRQ010000061.1:0-1825 GCA_963652075.1 Acutalibacteraceae bacterium | reverse complement strand
GATTGTGGAACTTTGCTAAACGGATATTGCGGTGATTCCGCCTATACATTCTGCGTCGGTGAAGTGAAGCCCGAAGTTCTCGAACTGCTGAAAGTGACCAAGAAGGCACTTTACTTGGGTATTGAGAACGCGGTACACGGCAAACGTATCGGTGATGTCGGCAATGCTGTCCAACAGTGCGTAGAAGAACATTCGTATGGTGTTGTTCGCGAATTCGTAGGTCACGGCATTGGTAAGGAAATGCACGAAGATCCTGCCGTCCCCAATTACGGACAGCGTGGAACCGGTCTCTTGATGAAACGGGGTTTGTGCATTGCGATTGAACCGATGATTACCATGGGTAGTCAGAAGATATGCATGGAACGTGATGGTTGGACGATTAGGACTGTCGATGGCATGTGTGCCGCTCACTTTGAGCATACGGTTGCGGTTGGAGCCGGTCATGCGGACATCTTGTCCTCTTTTGAATATATTGAACAAGTTTTAGGAGATAAAGCGATTTAATATGGCAAAACAATCTGCGATAGAACAAGACGGAGTGATTGCTGAGGCACTGTCCAACGCAATGTTCCGTGTGGAGTTGGAAAACGGACATGAGATTACCGCTCATATCTCGGGCAAAATGCGAATGCATTACATTAAGATTTTACCCGGAGATAAAGTTCGGGTAGAGATGTCGCCTTATGATTTATCGAAAGGTCGAATTGTTTTTAGATATAAATAAAAAATATAGATATGAAAGTTAGAGCATCTTTAAAGAAGCGTACGCCAGAATGTAAGATAGTCAGACGTAATGGCCGTTTGTATGTAATTAACAAAAAGAACCCTAAGTTTAAACAACGTCAGGGATAAGTTGTTGTCGAAAAATAATACATTAAGAATATGGCAATAAGAATAGTTGGTGTAGATTTGCCTCAAAACAAAAGAGGTGAGATTGCGTTGACCTACATCTATGGTATAGGTCGCAGTAGTTCCGGTAAAATCCTGGATAAGGCTGGTGTAGACCGTGACCTGAAAGTAAAGGATTGGACTGATGATCAGGCCGCTAAGATCCGTGAAATTATCGGTGCTGAATATAAAGTCGAAGGTGATCTTCGTTCTGAGATCCAGTTGAACATTAAGCGATTAATGGACATTGGTTGCTATCGTGGAGTTCGTCATCGTTTGGGCCTTCCTGTAAGAGGTCAAAGCACAAAGAACAATGCACGTACACGCAAGGGTAGAAAGAAAACTGTTGCAAATAAGAAAAAAGCTACTAAATAATAATTGTTGATATGGCAAAAAAAACAGTCGCAGCTAAAAAAAGAAATGTGAAGGTTGACGCGAATGGACAGTTGCACGTTCATTCTTCATTCAATAACATTATCGTTTCTTTGGCAAACAGCGAAGGCCAGATTATCTCATGGTCTTCTGCAGGTAAGATGGGATTCAGAGGTTCGAAGAAGAACACTCCGTATGCAGCTCAGATGGCTGCCCAGGATTGTGCTAAGGTAGCATACGATCTTGGCCTGAGAAAGGTAAAAGCTTACGTGAAGGGTCCTGGAAACGGACGTGAGTCTGCAATCAGAACAGTACACGGAGCAGGAATTGAAGTTACTGAAATCATTGATGTAACTCCATTGCCTCACAACGGTTGTCGTCCTCCCAAGAGAAGAAGAGTATAATAAAGATAACCTATTAGAATGAAACTTGATTTTGTTAAATAATTGGATTGCAATTCCTTTCTGTAATCGCGGCTGCAACAAATTAAGTTCATTATAACAATTAAATCAAGAAGAAAGATGGCTAGATATACTGGACCAAAAACTAAGATTGCACGTAAATT
>CAVJRQ010000060.1:0-13249 GCA_963652075.1 Acutalibacteraceae bacterium | reverse complement strand
TGAAGCATCTTAGTAAAATAACACTATAAGTGTAAAGTAAATTCAGTCATAGTCACGATACACCTTACGTGTGTCCACGCAAGTACTTACGTTGGCTCATGAAAGTACTTACGTTGCCCGATGTAAGTACTTACGTTGGCAGATGCAACCGCTTACGTTATCCGGGCGAATCGTTCCTGACCCCATTCAAGATAGAAGCGCAACGCATTGGTACTTCAAGTTAGATTGCTTACTTTTGCGGAACAGTCTAAACCTATAAAAGCGAAAAAATCTATGAAACAACTACTGACACTTTCCTCCTTGTTCGTCTTTCTGCTCGGCGCACACGCCCAGACAGAAACGAAAAACTATCCGCAAGCCGAATGGGACAAGGCTCAGTCAATTCTCATGTACACACCGGGAGAGGAACTCTTCAACGGAGTGATTCACCCGACAGCCGGGCTCTTCG
Organism: Acutalibacteraceae bacterium; assembly: GCA_963652075.1. GTDB lineage: Bacteria > Bacteroidota > Bacteroidia > Bacteroidales > Bacteroidaceae > Phocaeicola_A. The sequence goes on along the minus strand of CAVJRQ010000060.1, from coordinate 12,801 downwards.
AACACTACTTCGACGTGGACAAAGCGGCTGACGAACATCGCAACTACATACGAATGCTCCGAAAGAACGGCATAAAAGTCTACAACGTGGCGGACATTCTCAACGAAATGGGCATTGATACCCTGCGTACATTGGCAGCGGAGGCTCTCGTCTACGACGTGACGAACGTGCCCCCCAAGGACACCGCCTCTTGCGGAGAGCAGTACAAACAGCGGATACTCCGGGAGATGACACGCAAAGACCTGATCCGTTGCCTCATGCTAAGACCCACCGTGAAACTCCGCAGCGTGGACAACAACACGGGTCTCGAAGCCGAATATTCGCAACAGTCAATCATGAATCTCTACTTCACCCGCGACCAGAGCCTCACGACTCCATGCGGACACATCATCTGCCGCATGAACTCCTCGCAGCGGTTTCCCGAGACACACATCATCAACAGCTGCTACCGGCATCTGGGTGTGAAGCCTATCCTCGAAATCAGCGGTGAGGGACGAATCGAAGGCGGTGACTACTTCCCCGTCGGCACAGTATCGCTCATCGGTTGCGGCATGCGTACCAACCTCGAAGCCATAGAGCAGATGATGAAGGCCGATGCTTTCGGGCACGATACGGTGGTCGTGGTGCGCGACCATAAGCTCTGGCAAATGCAGATGCACCTCGACACGCACTTCAACATCATTGACCACAACCTATGTACCATGGTGGCAAGCCGCCTGAACGCACGACCCGGCACACCGGAGTATGGCACGGTGGACATCTACGCCCGCAAGCCCGGGGAGAAGGCATACAAGCTCATCTCGAAAGACGGGTCGTTTGTCGACTTCCTCAAGCGGCGCGGATTCACCATCATTCCCATCAACGAGGGCGACGAACTGCACTACGGCAACAACTTCCTGACGATAGCCCCGCGCCACATCATGATGGTGGACGGGCAGTCCGCCGAACTGGCAGCCACGCTCAAGCGACATGGCGTGAAGGTGGAATGGGTTCCGTTGGAGAGCCTCATCGACGGCTACGGTGCCGCCCACTGCATGACACAGGTGTTGCAGCGACTTCCGGTCAAGTAAGGGCTTCCCGGCGTTACCTCAACAGACGACCTCCCCACGAAAAGGTGGAGAGGTCGTCTGGGTTATATGGCCGGTGAGTGACACCGGGACTATACCAAGTGTCTGATCAACTCCTCGCGGTCGCCATAGAGCATGTCGATGACGGGGATTTCAATCATCGTGTAGCAACCGGGCTGTTGCTTCATGGAGGCGCGCGCCACGTTCACCAACACCTGACCGGTGAGGGCGGGGTTGTTGATCTTCATGTTGAACTCCAGCAACTGATTCTGTGTCTTGCCCGACACGCCCTTACGGGTGAGGTTCACGCCATGACCCATGTCCTTGAGGTCGTCCACGCAAGGGACTTGCATCACGTGTGTCTCGTCGCTGGCGAAGTAAGCGTCCGCCTTGATGGCCGCAGCCACCTCCTCGAACTTATAGCCATCCTCCACTTCGATGTAGACCATGCGGCGATGGATGCCCGTGCCGACAGGGATGGTCATGGAGAGAGCCGCCTTCACGCCCTTGATGGCTTTCACCGCCACGGTGTGACCCATGCTCATGCCCGGTCCGAAGTTGGTGTAGCTGACACCTTTGGGAGCGAGGCTCTGCATGAGTGTACGTACGATGGAGTCACTTCCCGGATCCCAACCGGCAGAGATGATGGAGACGGCCTTATGCGCTTTGGCCAAAGGGTCGAGCGTGCGGCGCAAGTCCACAATCTGTGTGTGGATGTCGAAGCTATCCACCGTGTTGATGCCCAGCGCAAGGCACTCCTTGGCATACTCCTCAACACTGCGGGTCGGCGTGGCCAGAATGGCTACGTCCACATCCTTCAATTCTTTAATGCTTTTCACTACGGGGTAGTCCGCCAACTCAGCAGGACGGTTCTCGGCCCCCGAACGACGGACGATGCCGGCTACTTCAAAGTCGGGAGCCTCTTGAAGAGCCTCCAATGCATATTTGCCTATGTTGCCATATCCAACGATGGCAGCTCTAATCTTTTTCATACGTTTATGGATGTTTTAAGTTACTCGTTTATTTAGACACCGCAAAAGTAACCATTATTCCATTCTTCTCCAATAATCACAGAAGAAAGGGAAGATTTTCTTTCCATAAACTTATACTCTGAAGCCTTTTCCTCTGTTTTCGTTAGATGTTTGCAAGGGAGCGGTGTCTGCAAAAAAGAGATAAAAGCAACGTGCCATCCTGATTCTTTTGTGTAAGTTTGCACCGAAAAGAAAGGAGTATTACGCATATGTCTACAGTGATTTATCCATCGCCCATATTCGGGCCTGTACACAGTCGCCGCTTAGGCGTTTCGCTGGGCATCAACCTGATGCCGGCAGACGGCAAAGTCTGCACGTTTGACTGCGTCTATTGCGAATGCGGATTCAACGCCGACTTCCGCCCTACCCTGAAACGTCCTACCCGTGAGGAGGTGCGTCAAGCGTTGGAGGAGCGGCTGAAGGAGATGCAGGCTCGTGGCCCCAAGCCCGACGTGCTCACCTTTGCCGGCAACGGCGAGCCAACGGCGCATCCGCACTTTGCCGAGATTATCGACGATACGCTCGCCCTACGCGACGCTTACTTCCCCAACGCCAAGGTGAGCGTGCTGAGCAATTCTACCTTCATCCACAACCCAGCGGTGTTTGCCGCCCTCAACCGGGTGGACAACAACATCCTGAAACTCGATACCGCGGACGCGGACTACATCCGCCTGGTGAACCGCCCCACCGGATCTTACGACGTGAATCAGGTCATCAGTGGACTGGAGGCTTTCCACGGGAACCTCATCATCCAGACGATGTTCATGAAGGGTTCGTACAACGGGGAGGACGTGGACAACACCGGCGACCGTTACGTGTTACCTTGGCTGGAGGCCGTGAAACGCATCGCTCCGCGCCAGGTGATGATTTACACCATCGACCGCGAAACGCCCGACCACGACCTGCTGAAAGCCACCCACGAAGAGTTGGACCGTATTGCCGCCCTGATAAAAGAGGCGGGGCTGACGGTCAGCGTTTCGTATTAAGGCGAGTGTTTCCTTGTAGGGACGGGATTTTCCTAACCAAAGAAACAATCAAGAAAACTCCCGCATACGCCCTTCCTTGGCGTATGCGGGAGTTTGATTTGTATTGGGGACGAGCCTTAGATGCTCTTCTCTACGTTCCAAACGAAAGCACGCAGACCAAGCAACTCGCTCTCCAGGTCAATCTTGTGGAGAGCCTCCAGCAACGGGTCTACCCTCTCATCGGGCACCATCGTGAAGATGGCGGAGCACATCGAAGGCCAAGCGTGACTGCCATAGTGGGGTTCGCCGGTCTTGGAACCGCGTCCCTGCACCTGCTCCAGAAAAGTGAAGCCGCGGCAGTTGAGGCGGTCGAGAATGGCGATTACGCTCTCGTAGAAAGATTGGTCGAATGTAATGAATACTGATTTCATACCGATAGTATTAATTGTCCAACTTGTTTTTAATCATCTCGCTCTTGTGAGCCTGGAAGTACTCGTTCAGCTCACGTTGTTTTCTTAGCTTGCGACGACGGCGCTTGATACCCACGCCACCGAATACGCTGAAGAGGGTCGGCACCAATATCAACGTCAAGACGGTGGAGACGGTCAGACCACCGATGACGGAGACACCTAACGGTCGCCACATCTCGGAACCTTCACCCGTGCTGACAGCCATAGGTACCATACCGAGGATGGTGGTGAGGGTGGTCATCAACACAGGGCGCAGACGGCTGCGGCCAGCCGTTACCACGGCGCGCAGCACCGACTGTCCGCGTTCACGGCAAAGCGTGGTGTAGTCGATGAGCACGATACCGTTCTTCACCACGATACCAATCAACATGATGGCACCCAAAAGGCTCATCACATTGAGGGTGGTGCCGGTGATGAAGAGTGCCAACAGCACGCCACAGAAGGCGAACGGGATGGAGAACATGATGATGAACGGATAGGTGAGCGACTCAAACTGTGCCGCCATCACAATGAACACCAATATGATAATGAGCAGACCCAACACCATCAAGTCAGAGAACGAGTCCTGCTGGTCCTCGTACGATCCGGAGACCTGGATGTTGATGCCACTGGGCAAGTCCATCCTGTCAATGACAGCGTTGCCAGCAGCTACCACGTCGCCCAGCGGAGCACCGGAGATGACGGCTGAGACTGTGACGATGCGCTCACGGTCCTTACGTTCGATGGTAGGAGGAGCTGCACGCTCGACCACGGTACCTACTTCGCGCAGACGAACCGACTTGCCGGCACTGTTATAGAGAAGGATATTCTCCAGGTCATCGATGCTGGTACGGAACTCGGGAGCGTAGCGCACCCTGATGTCGTACTCGTCGCCATCCTCGCGGTAATAGGAACTCAAGCTACCGTTGACGCGGTTGCGGAGGTAGGAAGAAGCGGCGGAGAGTGTCATTCCATGGAGAGCCAGCTTCTCACGGTCGAAGTCCACCTGATACTCCGGTTGGTAATCCTGACGGCTGATGTTGACCTCGGAGACACCTTTAATCTTCAGTAGCTCCTGCTTCAACTCTTTGGAGATGCGGTCGGTCTCGGTGAAGTCGTAGCCATAGACTTCGAAATCCGCCGTGGACTGTCCGCCCATACCGCTGTTGCTACCGCCCATGATTACCTGCGCCTTTGCCAGTTCGGGGAACTGGGCCAGGTCAGCGCGCATCTCGTCGCAGACTTGCGACAGGGTGATGTCACGTTCCGACGGGTCGGCCATACGGATGTTGAAGGAGATGATGTGCGAACCGTTGTCCTGCATGGAAGCGAAGGTGTTGTCCGAGTCGGCCTGTCCGACGGTGTAGTTGCAGCAACGCATCCTGTTCCCATAGCGGTCCATCCACATCTCCGTGAGCCGCTGCGAGAGGGCTTGTGCCCTTTCCACACGGCTGCCGATGGGCAACTGCAGCTTCACGGAGATACGGCTGTTGTCCTGCGACGGGAAGAATTCGGTGCCGATGCTTTTGGCGCAAAGCAAGGTGACGGCAAACAGCACGAAACAACCGATGACCACACGCGAACGGTGGCGCACCGCCCAGTTGAGGCGAGCCGCATACCAAGCGTCCAGCGCGTTGAGCGCACGCTCGATGGGTTTATAGAAGGTGAGGAATGCCTTGGTCTGCTTCTTCTGCAAACGCAACAACTGTGCGCAGAGCATCGGGGTGAGCGTAAGGGCCGACACCACGGAGATGGTCATGATGACGCACATCATCCATCCCAGTTGCTGGAACAGCACACCGGTCATACCCGACACCATGGTCAGCGGGAAGAACACCGCAATCATGGTCAGCGTGGAGGCAATGACGGAGACAGCCACCTCGTTGGTTCCATGGATGGCAGCCTGTTTCGGGTCGGAGCCGCGTTCGATGTGGGTCGTCACGTTCTCCAGTACCACGATGGCATCGTCCACCACGCTACCGATGGCGATGGATAGACAGGAGAGCGAAACGATATTGAGCGATCCGCCGTCGGTAATGGCCAGATAGATGAACGAGGCCACCAACGAAAGCGGGATAGTGATGCAGATGATGACGGTGGCGCGCCAGCGTCCGAGGAAAGTGAACACCACCAACACCACGAACAGGAGGGCGTAGAGGATGGTCTCCGCCAAACTGCCGATGGTATTCAGGATGTTGTCGGAGGTGTTGACAATGATGCCCAGCTTCACGTCACTGGGCAGTGACTTCTGCAACCGGGGCAACTGCTCTATCACCTTCTTGGAGATGTTCACCGAGTTGCCGCCAGACTGCTTCTGCACGATAATCATGGCTCCCTGACGGCCGTTGTTGTAGGTCTGTTGGGCACGCTCCTCGAGCGAGTCCACCACATTGGCCACATCGTGGAGGTAGACCGCCGACCCGTTGTGTGTGCCCACGATGATGTTACTCATCTCCTGGGGGTCTTCGAACTCTCCCTCCACACGCAGGGAGTAGGTGGAGCTACCGATGTCGAACGTTCCGCCCGGGGTATTCTTGTTCTCACCACCGATGGCGGCGCTGATGCTCTCCACGGTGAGCCCATAGGCTTCCAGTTTGTTGGGGTCACAATAGACATTGATTTCACGCTTCGGCGCGCCGGCAATGGAGACCGTACCTACACCGGGGATACGCGCCAAGGCGTTCACCACATTGTCGTCCAGAATCTTGTAGAGTGCCGGGCGACTCTCTTCCGCCTGTACCGAAAGCATGAGGATAGGAATCATGTCGGTACTGAACTTGAAGATGATAGGCGTGTTGGCCTCATCGGGCAATGACGAGGAGACCATGTCGAGTTTGTCGCGCACATCGTTGGTGAGCACGTCGATGTCATAACCATATTCAAACTCCAGCGTGATGACGGAGATGTTCTCGCTCGAACGGGAAGTGATGTGTTTCAGGTTGCTCACGGAGTTCAGCGTGTTCTCCAGAGGACGCGTCACGTTGTTCTCGATATCCGTCGCACTGGCTCCCTGATAGGAAGTAAACACCATGATGGTGTTGGTCTCTATGTCCGGGTAGAGGTCCACCGGCAGTTTGGATAAGGAAAACAGACCAAATATCGCCACCGCCAAAAAGCAGAGCGAGGTCATAATCGGTTTCTTTACCGAGCCTTCGTATAAACTCATAGTACTGTTCTTTTAGTCGGGGGTTATTCTTCAACTTCCACTTCCACGCCGTTGGTCAGTCGGCTCTGTCCGGCGATTACCACCAGCGAGTTGTCGGGCACACCGGAGAGCAGTTCATACTCCGCACCCATGCGACGGCCAAGCTCCACTTTGTTGTAAGTCACCTTGCCGTCCGTGTAGACGTAAACGTAACGGTCGCCGGCACCGGCTTGCTTCACGACAGCCATGTCGGGCACCACAATGTGGTTCTTTGTTCCCAGATTCAGGGTGACGCGCCCGAACATGCCCGGACGCACGCGGCGGTTGGCATTGGCCACCCGTACCTCCACAGGGAAGGTATGCGTGGTAGCGTCAATGGTCGGATAGACCAGGGAAATCTTGCCCTCGAACGTCTCGTCGCCGTACACATCCAGCTGCACCTTGGCGGAAGCGCCTTGTTTAATCAGCGGGAAATAGCTCTCGGAAACGTTGATAAGCAGTTTCACCGGAGAGATGCGCTCCACGACCAACACCGGATTGCCGTTGCCGTACATGTCGCCATTGTCGTAGTTGCGTGCGGTAATCACGCCATCAATAGGGCTGAGCAGCTGCGTATTCTCCAACAGGTTGTTGTACGAGGTCTGGCGCACGTCGAGGTTCATCTTCGCGGCATCCCACTCCGACTTGGAGACTCCGCCCACCTTATAGAGTTCGTCCGTACGCTTGAACTCCGCCTCTTGGTTGTCGAGCTGCAGTTTGGCCTGACGCAGGTTGGAGGCATCCATCTGCACCAACTTCTGGCCTTTGCGTACATAGTCGCCCACCTCCACGAAAATCTTCTCGATGCGCACGGCGGTCGAGGGGGCGATGTTGTTCTTGATGTCGGCCTCCACCGTAGCGGTGTATTCCACAATCTGTTCCACGGCCTGAGCCTTTACGGCGGCCAACTTTACTTTGGGTTTTGACTCTTGTGTGTCCGTTGTCTGTTTGCTGTCGGAGCCGCTGCATGCTCCCAGCAGCAGGGCTACACCGAAGAGAAGGGTAGTGTAAGTATTCTTTTTCATAGTGTCTGTTATTTCGTTGTTTCGTTATTCAGGTTATCGTCATAAAGGTAGTCCTCACGGCCCAGCACCTTGTCCAGGTCGGCCTTGGCGGTGAGGTAGTCGTAGATGGACTGGTTGTAGGTGAGCTGTGCCTGTGTGAGGGCCACTTCGGAGCTGTTGAGTTCCAGAATGGTTCCCTTACCCACCTCGTAGCGGCGTTCGGCAATCATGCGTCCCTTCTCCGCCTGCGCCACGGCCTCACGGTTGCTGATGACCTGCTCGGTGCTGGCGGCCATATTGTCGCGATAGGTAGTCACCTGCATGTTGAGCTGACGCTCCGTGTTGACGCGGTTCTCGTTGAGCTGGTCCAGTTGGATGCGCGCCTGCTTCAGCTTGGTGAAGTTGCTGCCCCTGAACAAGGGGACGCTCAGGCTCAGTCCCACTGTAGAATAGGGATTCCACTTGTACTGGCTGAACTTGAAATCATTGGTCAGCGTGGTGTACATGTATTGGAACGAGAGGCTCAGTGTCGGCATGAAGTTGGTATACTGCAACTTCAGATTCTGCTTGAGCAGTTTCTCGTTGAGGTCCAACTGCTTCATCTCGCTGTTGTTCTGCAACCCTATGGGCGACGCGCTGATTTGCCGCTGAAACATCTCCATCTCGTGGTCCTGCAACTTGTCGTCCACGGTGATATCCAGGTCCGCCGTCATGCCCATAAGCACTTTCAACTGCAGCTTGGCAAGGTTCACGCCGTTGCGTGCCGACACCACGTTGGGTTTGATGCTGCGCATCTGCACGTCGGCACTAATCTTGTCGTACTCGCTGACGCTGCCCTGCTCATACTTCGCGCTCACTACCCGGAAGTTCTCCTCGCTCTGTGCGTAGCTTTTCCGCAACACCTCGTAACTGTCCTGCGAGAGCAGCAACTGGTAGAACGCCTTTGTCACCTGATTGATGAGGTCGAGCTTCGAGGAGCGCGACTTCTCCACCGCCAGTTCCACGTCCGTGCGGGTAATCTGAATACTTCTGTAGAGTGCCGGCGCAAACACGGGAAGGCTCACCGAGAGACCGCCGCTATAGCTGTTCTCTGTACCCACCTTCACCTGTTGGTCGCCCATGGCGAAGGTTTGTTTCTGGATGGTACGTGTGTACGAGCCCACCAAACTGGCCTCGGGCAACAGACTCCAGAGAGCCTCCTTCTTGCCCGACTCCTTTAATTGAATCTCCTCATCGGCCACTTTGACCGTCGGGTTCTCGCTCAAGGCAATGGAGATAGCCTTGTCCAGCGTCAACACCAATGCCTCCTGTGCGCACACAGAAACCGAGGAAAGCAGCAACAAGGCTGCAAACAGTTTTTTTCTTTTCGGGTGTTTCATATTTATAAGATGGTTTTGTTTTGTATCGATTTGTCGTGATTCTCCATCAGCGTCTCCAGCAACCGCAGACCCTTGTCGGTGGAGATGCCACGGATGAAAATCAGCACCACGGACTTGAACAGTTGTTCCAGGGGATAGACGCGCCCAAGGTCTTTTCGGAAAATCTCCTCGTTAAGCATCTGCACCAGCTCGATGACCAACTTCATGTTTACCTCTGGCTTGAAGATTCCCTGTTCCACCCCTTTCTCGAAAAAGAGGATACTCTCCCTTTGGTTCTCCAGACGCGTCTGGTGCAGGTACTCCATCACGTGGGGATATTTCTTCAGATCCTCCACAAAGGCATAGTTGATTTGGCGCAAATCCTCCAGATGGCGGAGATAGAACTCCAGTATCACCTCAAGCACATTGTCCGTACGCTGAATCACCTGGTTCACGAAGCGCTGCGTCTCCTCCAAGTGACGCCTCATGCACTCGAACAAGAGCGATTCCTTGTCCTCAAAAGTCTCGTAGAGCGTGCGTTTCGATATGGAAAGCCGACTGGCGATGTCGTCCATTTTCACCGCCTTGATACCTTCCTTGGCGAAAGCCTCGGACGCGGTGCGAACTATCCGTTCGTATAATTCTGTTTTGGCAGGCGACTCTCTCAATGATTTTTCCATGTTCCTTTTGACTATAATTGTGGTACAAAAGTGTCTAAAAACTCAATCGCCTCAAAAAGTTTTCTTAAATAATTCTTGGTTATTATGTTCTTTTCACATTCTACTACATCCGTTGGCAAATAAATCCATTACTTTTGTCACACGATTCTTAACAAACAAACATATAACACTTACAATTATGGTGAAGATAACAAAAGAGGCAGCTTTGCTTTACCATTCCCAAGGGAAACCGGGCAAGATTGAGGTTGTGCCTACCAAACCCTACAGCACACAGACCGACTTGTCACTGGCCTACTCACCCGGTGTGGCGGAGCCTTGCCTGGAGATAGAGAAAGACCCGCAGACCGCTTACGACTACACGGCAAAGGGAAACCTCGTGGCAGTGATTTCCAACGGAACGGCCGTATTGGGACTGGGCGACATCGGTGCCCTGAGCGGAAAGCCCGTGATGGAAGGCAAGGGCTTGCTTTTCAAGATTTACGCAGGCATCGATGTGTTCGATGTCGAGATTAACGAGAAAGACCCGGACAAGTTCGTCGAAGCGGTGAAGGCGATAGCCCCCACCTTCGGAGGCATCAACCTGGAGGACATCAAGGCTCCCGAGTGTTTCGAGATAGAGCGTCGGCTGAAAGAGGAACTGGACATTCCGGTGATGCACGACGACCAACACGGAACAGCCATCATCTCCTCGGCCGGACTGCTCAACGCATTGGAAGTAGCCGGCAAGAAGATTGACGAGGTGAAGATTGTGGTAAACGGTGCCGGCGCATCCGCCACCTCGTGTACCAAACTCTACGTGGCACTGGGAGCGCGCAAGGAGAACATCCTGATGCTCGACAGCAAGGGTGTCATCACCTCCGACCGCCCCAACCTGACCGAGAACAAACGTTTCTTCGCCACGGACCGCCGTGACGTGCACACGCTGGCCGAAGCCATCAAGGGAGCGGATGTCTTTCTGGGACTCTCCAAGGGCAATGTGCTGACACAGGACATGATTCGCAGCATGGCAGCCAACCCGATTGTGTTCGCCCTGGCAAACCCCGTCCCCGAAATCTCTTACGAAGACGCTATGGCTTCGCGACCCGACGTGCTGATGTCGACAGGCCGTTCGGACTATCCGAACCAAATCAACAACGTCATCGGATTTCCCTACATCTTCCGCGGTGCGTTGGACACACGCGCCAGTGCCATCAACGAGGAGATGAAACTGGCCGCCGTACGCGCCATCGCCGCATTGGCCAAACAACCGGTGCCCGACGTGGTGAATGAGGTGTACCACGTGAACAACTTCACCTTCGGACCGAAATACTTCATCCCCAAACCCGTAGACCCGCGTCTGATTACCGAAGTCTCTATGGCTGTGGCCAAAGCCGCCATGGAGTCGGGAGTGGCACGCAAACAGATTACGGACTGGGACGAATACAAAAACCGCTTGCGCGAACTGATGGGACAGGAGAACAAGCTCACCCGCCAGCTCTACGAGACCGCACGCCGCGACCCGCAACGCGTGGTGTTTGCCGAAGGCATTCACCCCAACATGCTGAAGGCTGCCGTAGAGGCCAAGGCGGAAGGTATCTGCAAGCCTATCCTCCTGGGCAACGAGGAGCGCATCGCCAAACTGGCGAAGGAGCTCGACTTGAGCCTGGAGGGCATCGAAATCGTCAACCTGCGCCACGACCGCGAGGCGGAACGCCGCGAGCGTTACGCGCGCATCCTTACGGAGAAGCGAGCCCGCGAGGGATTCACCTACCAGGAGGCCAACGACAAGATGTTCGAGCGCAACTACTTCGGCATGATGATGGTGGAGACCGGTGAGGCGGACGCTTTCATCACGGGCATCTACACCCGCTATTCCAACACCATCAAGGTGGCGAAAGAGGTCATCGGCATCCGCGAGGGTTACAACCACTTCGGCACGATGCACATCCTCAACTCGAAGAAAGGAACTTTCTTTGTGGCAGACACGCTGATTAACCGTCATCCGGACACCCATACGCTGATTGACATCGCCCGGCTCTCGTACAACACGGTACGCTTCTTCAACCACGAGCCGGTGATGGCTATGCTCTCCTACTCCAACTTCGGAGCGGACAACGTGGGCAGTCCGGCCACCGTACACCAGGCCGTGGAGTATATGCAACACGAATATCCCGACTTGGCCATCGACGGTGAGATGCAGGTGAACTTCGCCATGAACAAAACCCTGCGCGACGACAAGTACCCGTTTACCCGTCTGAAAGGACGCGACGTAAACACCTTGATATTCCCCAACCTCAGTTCCGCCAACTCAGCCTACAAGCTCATTCAGGCCATGAGCGAGACGGAGGTGATAGGCCCGATACAGATGGGCTTGAACAAACCTATCCACTTCACCGACTTCGAGAGTTCGGTACGCGACATCGTCAACATCACGGCCATTGCCGTCATCGATGCCATTGTGGACAAGAAGAAACGGGGTCAACAGGGCAAATAACCCTGCCGGTACATTGATGACTCTCGCCAACGCATTGCGTTGAACCATACAGAAAGCCGCCGGATTCCCTTTGTTTATCGAGGAGTTTGGCGGCTTCTCTTTGTTTCCGGGCGTTCACACCGCTATGCATAAAGTTTCACACATTCAGAGGCGGAGACCAAATGCATTCATTCCCATGTCGAAGGAGTCTTCATTAGCTGAAAACAGTAAACACCTTACGTGTGTCCACGTAAGTACTTACGATGACCGATGAAAGTACTTACGTTGGCTGATGTAAGTACTTACGTTAACCCAACCCATGCAACCGCTTGCGTGATGCTATAACTACGGTTCTTATTACCTCCATGTGCTTCCAAATAACCAAACTCAGTAAGTTGGCGCATATAACGCTTGGCGGTAGTGGCAGTGAAACCAAATTCGGAAATGATATCATCCGTAGCGACTTCTTGTTTGTCGGCCATGAAGATGAGAATATCGACCATTTTCTCAGCCAAAGAAGGTTTTATCGACCACTTATCGGCCATTTTCTTCACAAAAGCCGTTTTATCGACCATTTTCTCCGATGTTGACTTGATGTATTGGTCGATATC
>CAVJRQ010000059.1:0-15863 GCA_963652075.1 Acutalibacteraceae bacterium | reverse complement strand
ATTTCTTTACTTTTTAAAGTGTTAAAACGGTGTAAAGTAAATCTGTACTAAGTCATCGCTGTCCTCCGTATCAGTGCCCTGTAAATTGGGGGCATTGTCACCATCAGTCTCCGTAACCACGGGTATCGTAGCTACAGCTTCTTGCCATTGCCCTCTTATTTTGCCACTGAATCCGCGGCATACAAGGTGTCAATGATTCCGTCAGCCAAACCAATGACCGGGACATGGATATACTCTGCCTTGACAACACCGGCAATCGTTAAGAAGATTTCAGCGGCAGGAACGATAACGTCCGCACGGTCCGCTTTCAGACCAAATTCTTCCATACGTTGCTCCGGCGTAAGCGGCCTCAGGGTGTCATACAGAGCCTGCAAGGTCGTAACGGGCAATCGTAGTCTCTTCTTGTCCTTCTTGTCGGCAAGCCGATAGAGTTTGTTGATATTTCCACCCGAACCTATAATATTGACTCCCCGAAAATCTGCCGTTAAACGGGCGAGGTCATTCTTCATATGTTCCCAAGTCTCCTCTTTTATCGCATTGCTCAGCATCCTGACGGTACCTATGTTATAGGACAGCGACTGTATCAACTCACCGTTGGCGAGAAGATTTATCTCCGTACTTCCACCACCCACATCTACATAGATGTAGTTTCCGGTACGGTCTTCCAGACACTCGATATGGTTATTGTAAATCATACGCGCTTCCTCTTGGCCGTCAATCACTTCGATATTGATACCCGTATCTTTCAGAATCTTCTTGATTACGGAGCTGCCATTCGCGGCATCACGCATGGCCGAGGTGGCACAAGCCTTGTAGTCCGTCACCTCATAGATTTTCATCAATTGCCGGAAAGCCTTCATCAGCCTACGCAACTTAACCGCTTTCGTATCCGATATCTCTCCCAAAGAGAAAACATCGAAGCCCAAACGCAACGGCACCCGCAAAAGCATCACTTTGGAAAGACGTTCGTTTATCAGTCTCTCGTCATCCCGGACTTTTTTAATCAACAGCCGCACTGCATTGGAACCGATGTCGATAGCGGCATAGCATTTATTATCAGCCATTGGTAATATGTGATTTGTAATAGTTATAAAGTTCCTCCTGTGAACGGAAATATTCCTCTTCACCCGTCGTCCAAGGACGGTTCTCTCCGGTTCCGTCAACCACGCATCCTTGGCGGTTATCCCGCAGTCCGAAATCGATGACCCTCCACAAGTCCTCTTTTATCCGGGAATCATAAACAGGCGTGACGACCTCCACCCTGTTGTCCAGATTGCGCGGCATCCAGTCTGCCGAGCCGATAAAAGTCTTGTTCTTTCCACCTGCCGCAAAAATAAAGATTCGGGAATGTTCCAGATACCGGTCTATGATACCGTTGACGCGGATTGTATCGCTCACACCGGGGATATCTGTCATCAAGGAACAATTGCCGCGGACCAGCAAGTCAACGGGAACCCCGCTGGAAGATGCCTCATAGAGTTTCTTTATCATAGCGGCATCGGTAATGTGGTTTATCTTCATACGGATATAGGCGGGCTTGCCGGCCTGTCTGTTTTTGATTTCTTCGTTTATCAGTTTGATGAACTTTTGTTTCATCTCGTTGGGGGACACGAGAAGTTCCTTGAAGTGAACCGGAGAATAGGGCTTTTCGATGAACGTAAATACGGAATTCACGTCATGCACCACATTGCCGGTAGCGGTCATCAGCGTATAGTCCGTGTACATGCGGGCATTGCCTTCATGGAAATTGCCGGTACTGATGCAGGCGATGTCGTTTCCTGTCCTCATGCCGATATGTGTAATCTTGGAATGCACCTTCAGTCCTTCCACGCCGAAAATGACATGAATGCCGGCATCCTGCATCTTTTTGGACCAACTGATGTTGGATGCCTCGTCAAACCGGGCCAGCAGTTCGATGACAACCGTCACCGCCTTTCCGTTGCGGGCAGCGCAGATAAGGGCTTTCACCACCTTGGAATCTTTGGCGAGGCGGTAAAGGGTCGTCTTTATGCTCTTCACCTCCTTGCTCACGGCGGCCTCCTGCAGAATACGGATGTAATAGTCGAAGCTGTGATAGGGCACGTGAATGAAGCGGTCTCCTTTCTGTATCAGCCGCAGAAGGCTTTCGCCACTGTCGAGTTCGGGTTTTACAAGAGGTTCCCATACGGGATACTTCAAGTCTTTACGGCCACAGTCGGGGAAGGACATCAAATCCTTGAGGTTATGATAGCGTCCGCCTCCAAGAATCGTGTCAAGCTTATCCAGGTTCAACTTGTTCATGACCCGCTTCAACAGGTCTTTCGGCATCTCGGCATCATAAATCACCCGCAGGGCATTCCCTCTCTTACGGCTTTTCACACCCTTGGAAATCTTCTGCAGCATGCCGTTGCGAAGGTCATTGTCTATCTCCATCTCGGCATCTTTCGTGAACTTGAACGCATAAGCCTTGAAAGAGGCATAGTTTAGCCCGGAGAAAATCATCGGCAGACAGTAGCGGATGACATCGTCCAGATACATCAGGTAACTTCTTCCTTCCTCTTCGGGCAAACTCACGAAACGTCCGCATTCCGCCACCGGGAGTGCTATCAAAGCATAGTCGAAGCTTTTCTTTCCCTCAGCCTGCATCTTGACGGCCAGATAGATATTCTCATCCGTTTCGGTAGTCAACTGCTTCATTGCCGACAACCAGACGGGACTGACGAAGCCGCTCAACCTCTGCCGATAGAAGCGGTGAACAAACCCTTGCTGGGATTCATTCAGCTCATCCTCTTTCAGCAAGTAGATGTTCTCTTCCCTCAACTGTCTGGTTATCTCACAGATGGCTTGCTCGTATTCACCGGAATATTTGTTGTTCAATTTGTTTATCTGCTTGATGAGCTGCTGCACACGCTCGCGTTCGAAGCGCAGACTTTTGTCCTTGCACTCGGCGATACGGTTGAGCGTAGCCATACGGACACGAAAAAACTCATCCAGATTATTGGAATAGATTCCGAGGAAACTCAGCCTGTCCAACAAAGGTACGTTCCCCTTGGTGGCTTCCTGCAAGATACGGCGGTTAAAGTACATCCAACTCAAATCGCGGTCGACATATGCTTCCGACACAGTTCTTTTGTTAATCATTTCTTCACTGTTTGTCCATAATTCGCAAGCAAAAGTACGCCACATGTGTTACAAACCTGTGTCAATAAGGTTAAGATACGAAGAAAGAGGGGGCGGCAATGGCTAATGGTCGCTTAATGGAAAGGCGGAAAATCCTTCAAATCAGTTGTAAACGGAATGTAACGGAAGCTTAATATTTCTGAGGCAGTATGGTAATGTACGGCATCTACTTTTGCAGCGATTTTAATTTTAACAAGCTAAATCACTTAAAGAAGTTATGTGTAAACAAATGACAAATTTCAGAAGTCACATGCGGATGTTGTTGTCCGTTTCGCTTCTACTTATGAGCGCGATGGCTTTTGCGCAAAACAGGATTACGGGCAAGGTTAAGGATGCCGGAGGCGAGCCCCTTGTCGGAGTAAGCATTGTAGAGACAGGCACGAACAATGGTACCGTTACCGATATTGACGGCAACTATGCCATCAACGCCAAGACGGGCTCTTCATTGAGATTCTCGTACATGGGTTATCTCACTAAAGAAGTAAAGGCAGGGCCAAACATGATTGTCGTTCTTGAAGAGAACAGCAAGGTCTTGAACGAGGTTGTTGTCGTTGGCTATGGAAGCATGCAACGCAAGGACGTGACCAGCTCCATCACCACCATCAAGGCTGAAGACCTGAATACCGGAGTGATGACCTCTCCCGGGAAAATGCTGCAAGGCAAGGTGCCGGGACTTGTGGTCACCACAAGCGGCAATCCAAATGCGGCTCCGTCCATCACCTTGCGCGGCGCTTCTACCTTGCGCACGGGAGAAGCTCAGTCTCCTTATTATATAGTGGACGGCGTGCCGGGCGTGGATCTCTCGCTCGTGTCGGCCGACGACATTGAGACCATCGATGTACTCCGCGATGCCACCGCTACGGCCATTTACGGTTCCAAGGCTGCCAACGGCGTGATTATCATCACCACCAAGAAAGGAAAGAAAGGCACCGCCCACGTGAGCTATAACGGCTATGTGGCCGTGGAGAACGTGGCAAAGGATCTCGACCTCGCCACTGCTGCGGATCTCCGCAACTACGCCGCCGCCAACGGCTTTGAGCTGACAAGCGACGAGGGAGCTGACACGGACTGGCAGAAAGAGGTGGAGCGCACGGGCTTGTCGTACAACCACAACGTAGCGGTAAGCGGAGGCAATGAGAAATCCAACTACAACGTCAGTCTGAACTACCTCACCCACGAGGGCGTGATACGAGGTACGGACATGGAACGCTTCACGGCCAGGGCACTGGCACAGTCGACGGTGCTCAAAGACCATCTGACACTCTCGCTCGGCGTGAACGCAAGCCAGACAACGAGCAACGAAGTCCCGACAGGCGTTACAGGACAGAGTGTCACGGATGCGATGGTCTATTATTCGCCCACGCAGCCAATCAGGAATGAGGATGGCTCGTGGTTCAGGTCGACCAGCGTATCGCAATACTATAATCCGTTGTCCATGATTAGCGAAGACACGCAAAAGACCGTGTACAAGCGGATGCAGGTTACAGGAAAGGCCGACCTCAAACTCTTCGAGGGATTGACCTGGAGCGCGGATTTCTCGTATATGACCGACCAGAGTACAGCGAGCGTTTATCATTCTACCCAATCACAGATAGTCAACAGCAACGGGCAGGCTACGCGCAACACCTATTCAGGCAACAAGAAGGTGCTCGAGACCTATGGCAACTATCAAGCCACGATAGCCGACGTGCACCGGCTCGGTTTCATGGCAGGCTATTCGTGGGAAGAGACCGACAGCAACGACGGCTTCGGCGTGACGGTGAAGAATTTCTACAATGATGCCGTGAAATACTACAACCTCAGCTATGCCAATACCATCGACGGCATGGACGGTGTGGAAAGCGGGGCGGAATCGACCCTCCGCATGATTTCGTTCTACGGACGTGTGAATTACTCTTTCGACAGCAAGTACAACCTGCAGGCTACCATCCGTCGCGACGGTTCTTCGGCATTCGGAAGCAATAACCGCTGGGCCACGTTCCCCTCGGTATCGGCTGCATGGAGACTTAGTGAGGAGAGCTTCATCAAGAACCTCCGTGTGTTGGATGACCTGAAATTCCACATAGGCTACGGTGTCAGCGGCAACTCACTCGGATTTGACGCCTATACGGCACTCCCCACTTACGGCGTAACCGGATGGTTCCAATACACGGATGCCAATGGCGTGACTTCCAATATGCACACCATCGGAGCAAACAACAACTCGAACCCCGACCTGAAATGGGAGCGCACGGGAATGTTCAACGTGGGTATTGACTTCGGTTTCTTTGGCAACCGACTGAACGGAACGGTTGAGTATTATGACAAGCGTACATCGGACCTCATCTATTACTATCCCGTGTCAACCAACCGCTATCCGTTCGGCACGATGACGGCCAACGTGGGAGACATCAGCAACAAGGGTATCGAGATTACCCTCAATGCCATACCCGTACAGACCAAGGACTTCACGTGGAGCACCACGCTGAACCTCTCGCATAACAAAAACCGCGTCGAGAAACTCTCCAATCAGACCTACTCTGTCAGCTACATACCGCAGGCCGACGCCAACATCGCCGGCAACACGGGCGTGAGCGTGCAGCGCATCATGGAGGGATGCCCGATAGGCCAGTTCTACACTTATGAATGGGCTGGCTATGACGAGAATGGAGTTTCGCAGTTCTACGTCCATGACCCGGAGACGGGAGAGCGCACGGGAGAAACCACCACCAGCCCCACCGAGACAGACCAGGTGAAGACGGGCAGCGCACAGCCGAAGTTCACTTATGGATGGAACAACACGCTGACGTACAAAAAGTGGTCGCTAAACATGTTCTTCCAGGGAGTGCTCGGCAACAAGATTTTCAACGCCTTGCGCGCACAGTACAACTCCGTGAGCCTTATATCACAAGGCAAGAACGTGCTGAAGGAGGCACTCACCGACCAGAAGTATGGGGACGTGAACGCACAATATCCGTCCGACAGATACCTGGAGAACGGTAGTTACTTGCGCCTTTCCACGTTGACGCTTTCCTACGATTTCGGCAAACTGGACGACTGGGTGAACGGCTTGACCGTCTACGCTACGTGCAACAACGTGTTTACCGTCACCGGCTATAAGGGCACAGACCCTGAAGTGGAACTCGGAGGACTTACCCCCGGAATACAGTGGCGCGACAGCTACTATCCGCACACACGCACATTCATGTTGGGAATGAAAGTGAATTTCTAAAATCATAAGCAAATAGAACAATGAAGAATCAGATAAAAACAATGCTTGCGGCGGCCGTCGTCACACTGGCAGCCAGCTGTACCGACCTCGACGTTGACGTGAAGTCGCAATATACCAAGTACCCCACCGAATCGGAAGTGGCACTCGAAGCGAAGATGGCGGATGTGTATTATGCTTTCCGCAGTGTTTTGGGCAACAAATACAACCGCTACCAGACCTTTTCCTCCGACGAGGCCGCGGGACTCAGTTTCGGCGGCGATTACTATGACGGAGCGGAGAACGTGAATCCCACGCTGCATAATTTCAAGGCGGAAGACGGAACGTTGGACTACTGGGCAGACCTTGCGAGCGGCATCACCAAATGCAACAAGGCAATTGACGAATTTGGAGAGTCCGATGACGAACTGACACTTTCCTACATCGCCGCGGCGCGCACCATGAGAGCGTTCTACCATTTCATCCTCATGGACAGCTTCGGCGACGTGCCTGTCCTCAACAAACTGTATGACGAGAATGAGGCTATCGGACGCAGTCCGCGCAAGGAGGTGGCGGAGTTCATTGAAAGCGAACTGCTTGAAAGTATTCCTTATCTGTCCGAAGCCAACAACGCTTCCACATATGGCAAGCCCAACAAGTGGATGGCTGAGGCGTTGCTCGTGAAGCTGTATATCAACTGGGGAGTATATACTTGCGGCGACGTGACCTCGTATGACGCGGCCACCACGACCAACTCCAAACTAAACGACTGCGTGAAATATTGTGACGACATCATCAGTAGCGGCATATTCAACCTGAAAGACGATTACCGCTCCAAGTTCATGTATGACAATGGCGTTCATGTCACCGACTTCATCTATGCCATGCCCTATGACTGCGTCAGTGCGAAAGGTCTGTACTACGGACGTTACCGCACGTTCCGTAAAATAGACAATGGCTCGCCCGTAGGCTATTACGGGGCGAAGATGAAGAACTCATGTGCCGGCATAATGGCCATGAATCCGGAGTTCTCCTTCCTTTTCTGTTTGGAAGGTGATGCCCGCAACAAGGCAGTGCTCGGTGGAAAGGTGTTTGTGCACGACCCCATTACGGGAGAGGAAACATCCACTCCGTATATGTACAAAGACCAACAGCTTGAGTTTACCCAAACCATTACGCTCAAGGATGGCGGTGAAGAGCAGCTCAATGCCGGGGCTGACGCTAACGGATGGCGGCAGGGATGGCGATCCATCAAGTTCTATCCCAATCCGAATGAATATGCGGGATACAGTCGCAACCAAAGCAACGATGTGCCCATCTTCCGTTATGCCGACATCCTCTTGACAAAGGCGGAAGCCATCCTGCGCGGTGCCACGCCTACAGGCAATGACACTCCGCAGTCGCTCTTCAACCAGATACGCGATTATGTCGGAGCTCCCTCGCTGGACCATGCACCCTCATTGGATGAATTGCTCGACGAACGCGGAAGAGAGTTCTTCGACGAGAACTGGCGACGCAACGACATGATACGGTTCGGAACTTTCGAGAACGAGTATGGCTTCCACAAGAAAGGATTCCCCAATGCCCGTTTCGAGAAGACGTGCCGCATATATCCCGTACCACAGAGTGTACTGAACGAGAACACGAACTGGAAACAAAACACCGGCTACGACCATTAATCATTCACAATCCGGACAGTCCTCTGTGGCTATATGCCGCAAAGGACTGTCTTTGTCATATACATACATATATTTCACATGAGAAAACATCTTACTATCATTATCGCTTCCGTTTCTTTCCTCCTGTTCGCATTGTCCGCATCCGGTAAAAGGCCGACAGGTGACAGTATCGGTTATGAACGGATGGGAGGGGTCTATTATGCTTATCATTATGACAGCACGGCAGTCCAAACTCCCGCTCCGGAAGGTTATGCCCCTTTCTATATCAGCCATTTCGGACGGCACGGGTCACGCTGGTTGCCATCGGATGAACGCTACCGGTGGGTTTTGGAGCAATTTGCGGATACGGCCAACCTGACTCCGCTTGGCATCGACGTCCGCCGCAGGATGCTAAAGATATGGGAGGATGCGCAGGGAAGAGGCGGTGACCTGACATCACTCGGGGCCAGGCAACATTCGGAAATAGCCGACCGTATGTACCATTCATGGCCGGAGGTGTTCCGTAAGGATGCGGTCGTTTCAGCCAGGTCAAGCATAGTTGGGCGTTGTGTGATGAGCATGACATCCTTCCTTCTCAAACTTCAGTCGCTCAACCCCGAACTGCGTATAACGGCAGAAGCCAACCGACGCTTCATGCCATACATCGCCTATTCGTCACCGGAGGAAGATTCGCTGATAGCCCGTGTGCCGAGAATCATCAAAGTGTCACCCGATAGGCTGGTGTCGTCTTTGTTTGTCAACCCCGGCAAGGTGGAAGAGAAGATGAACATGTTGAGCGAACTTCACTGCATAGCGTCTGACATGCAGAATGTGGAGATAGGAATATCCCTGTATGATATATTCACGCCCGAAGAGATGCGTGCGGTATATGATGCGAACAATCTCAACATGTGGACGTGTAACAGCCGCAACGCCATAAGCAATGACATCCCGGTACGCTCTGCCATGTCGCTTTGGCGGAATATAGTGGAGTCGGCCGATTCCGCGATTGCGACGGGAACGCCACAGGCGACCCTGCGTTTCGGACATGACACGAGCCTTTACCGCCTTTTCACGTTACTGGGTCTTTTCAACGAAGAACGATGCATGGACAGGATAATTCCCATGTCGGCTAACCTTATAATGACGTTCTACCGGAACAATAAGGGGGCTATATTGGTGAAGTTCCTGCATAACGAGCGTGAAATCCGGCTTCCGATAGAAAGCGATATCGCTCCATATTATAATTGGAATGACGTGAAAAGATTCTACAGCGGGCTTTATAACTGAAACTCCCCGGCTTATTGTTCGGTCAGCCCCCACATTTCGTTCAGCATCTCAATGGCGGCAGGGGAGCGGAACACTTTCTCGCGGAAGGTGACGATGGCTTCCGTGGGCAGACTGTCCTCGAAAGAGTTGACGAGGAAGTCCGCCTCGAGGAGGATGCGGTGGTCTGCGGCGGTCACATCGTCATACGTGTGATGATGGCCGATGAGCCAACAGATGCGGTCGGTCTGGTCGGCGGTGAAACCTCCAGTCTTGGTCAATACGAGGCGTGCTTCGGCGGGTCCGAGTTCCTCTTGCGCCTTGCCGTTGCAGTTGCCATACTTGGCTTCGGCGGGGTGGATGCCAATATCGTGCAGGATGGAGGCCGCTTCGAGGATGAACAGGGGCTCTTCGTCCAGCCCCTCCAGCCGACCGATGGTAGCGGCAAAGTCGTGTACCTTGACGAAGTGTTGTATGCGTGGCGCGTCGCCCCTGTCGTAATTTATCATTGCCCTCATTAACCGGGCGAGTTGTGTGTCCATAACAGTTTATTTAGTCGTTTTTATAAGCAAGTTTCATCCACCGTTCCCTTTTCAGTCGGATAAGGAAAATCAGTCCGCGGAAACAGAGCTCCACGCACATGGCAATCCACACGCCCTTCAGTCCAAGGACGGGGGCGAGCAGAGCCGCCAGTGACAGACGCACCGCCCAAATGCTGAAGAAATTCATCAGACAAGGTATTAAGGTGTCCGCTGCCCCGACGAAGACGGCGTATGCCACGATGGAAGCCGCGAACATCGGCTCGGCAAAGGCCTCGATGCGGAGAACCGTCACGCTCAGCTGCCGAATCTCCTCGATGGGGGTCATCAGCCCGATTATCTGCGGAGCGAACAGGTACATCAGTATGCCCATCACGCCCATCACCGCCATGCCCATGAGGACGGTGATGTGGGCGAAGCTGCGTGTCAGTTTGCGGCGGCCTGCGCCAATGCTTTGTCCCACCAACGTGGTGGCTGCGTCGGCAATGCCGAACCCGGGCATGTAGCAGAGGCTCTCGGCCGTGATGGCGAACGAGTTGGCGGCGATGGAAAAGATACCTAATGGAGCCACGATGACTGTCGTCATGATTTGCGCACAGCAGAAGACGGCATGCTCCACGCCCATGGGAGCGCCGATACGGAAAGCCCTCTTCAGCGTCTCTTCCCGTGGCAGGAAACTACCCCGTTCGCCCGTCAGCTTCAGCTTGTCGGAGCGCGTCAGCATATACCAAACCATCGCGGTAGCAACCACCGCCTCGGCGGCTGCCGTTCCCATGGCGGCACCCTCCACGCCCAGTCCTGCACCCGGTATGGTGAAAGTGACGTTTGCCACGGTACACGGACGCGAAGGGAAAATCAGCAGGAAATTGAAGACGACATCCAACAGGCACATCGCCACGCCCGCCAGGCTCGGCACGTGCATGTTGCCGCTGCACCGCAACATGCCTCCTGCCAGGAAGTTCATCTGCAAGGCCGGCAGGGCGAGCGAAAAGACGCAAAAGTAGATTGACGAATCCCTGCGGATGGAAGGGTCGCCGCCCAACCAGCCGGGCAAAGCGCCGCTGATGGAAACGCCGACCACGGCGAGCAACAGTCCGAAAAGGAGTGTCACGGTGAGTGACTGGCGCAGCACTTCGCGTGCCCTTTGCATTTCGCCTGCCCCAATCCGATGCGCCACCTGCACGGAGAATCCCGTGGTGGCGGAGGCGCACAGCCCGGAGAACAGCCATGTTGTTGTGGAGACAAGCCCTATGGACGCGGAGGCTTCCGCCCCGAGGCTTCCCACCATGGAAGCGTCGATGTACTGCATTGCGATGGAAGAGAACTGCGCAATGATGGACGGGACGCTGAGCCAGGCCGTTAGACGCAGTTGTTGCCCCAACGTCATAGGCTTGCCTTGGCGTATCAGTGCGAGCAGACTGTCTGTTTCCTGTGCTTGTCCCATCATTTTAGGTTTAGAATAATCTTCGACGTGAGTATGTTTGTCCGATTGTTTGTTTCGGGCGCAAAGGTAGCGAAAATCATCCAAAAATTAATAAGGGTCGCCAATATCAACTTTGCGATTCCACCGCCAGTAAGAAGCGTTTGGCCTCCAAACCGCCGGCGAAGCCTGTCAGTGAACGGTCGGAACCGATGACGCGGTGGCAGGGGATGAAGATGCTGATGCCATTGGCACCGATGGCCTGCGCTACGGCTCGGACACCCTTGGGATTCCCCACCCGCAGGGCTATCTCCTTGTAAGTGCGCGTCTCGCCAAACGGGATTTCGAGCAAGGCGTTCCACACGCGTTTCTGAAAGTCCGTGCCGACAGGGTGCAGCGGTATGTCGAAAGCCTTCCGTTTGCCTGCGAAATACTCATCGAGCTGTTGCTTGGCCCGCAAGATGACTTCCGACGGTTCTTCGGTGAACCCGGCGTTCAGCAAGCGAAGCAATCTCCGCTTATTCCGCTCTGCACAAGGCTTGTCGTTCCAGTCGCAAAGGCAAAGCCTATTGTCGAATGCTCCGAGCGACACGGTTCCGCAAGGCGAGTCGTACAAACTCAAATGGATGCGGCGCTCGATGCGCTTCTCTTCCACAGCCTCTCTCGTTGTTGTCCTCGTTAACCGGGCAGGTTGGGCGTTCATGACGCTTTGTTGTTTGTACGGGTTTTCTGTGTGTTGGGCAAGAAAGCCGCTATCACGCCAAGCAGCGGCAGGTAGGCGCTTGCCTGGAAGATGTACTCGATGCTCGTGCGGTCGGCAAGCCATCCGAAGAAAGCCGAGCCAAGTCCGCCCAAGCCGAACATCAGCCCGAAGAAGACACCGGCTATCATGCCCGTCTTGTCGGGCATCAGGTCCGTGGCGTAGACCACGATGGACGAGAACGCCGAGGCGATGATGAGTCCGGCAAGGAAAGCGCAAACGAGCGTGAGCGGCAGGTTCATGTAGGGCATCAGCAGGGCGAAGGGTGCGGCGCCGAGTATTGAAATCCAGATTACGTACTTACGCCCGAAACGGTCTCCGAAGAGTCCGCCTGCCACCGTCCCGACGGCGAAAGCCGTGAGGAACACGAACAGACAGAGCTGCGACGATTGCACGCTCATGCCAAACTTGTCTATCAGAAAGAAAGTGAAATAGCTGGTGATGCAGGCAGTGTAGAAATACTTCGAGAAAATCAGCAACACGAGTATCAGCAGCGCGCCGTACTTGGCCCGTCGGGAGATGTTGGTGTTGAGGAGCGGTTGCCGTTGCGGGTGCGTCGTCACGTAGCTTATCCTCAGCTTGTACCACTTGCCCAGTCTGAGCATGATGAGTGCGGCCGCCAAAGCCGCCAGGGCAAACCACGAAATGGCCCATTGCCCAAAAGGAAGAATAATGAGTGCGGCCAATAGCGGACCGACCGCTGAACCTCCGTTGCCGCCTACCTGAAAGATAGATTGCGCCAGGCTCTTCTTGCCTCCCGAAGCCATCTGCGCCACGCGCGACGCGGTGGGGTGGAACATCGAAGAGCCGAGTCCCACCACGCCGACCGCCAAAAGTATCAGCGTAAAGTTCCCGGCGAAAGCCAATAACAGTAGCCCCGCCAAGGTAAAACACATGCCCACCGACAGGGCGTAGGGGCGTGGGTGCTTGTCGGCGTAGAGTCCCGTGAAGGGTTGCAGGATGGACGATGTCATCTGGAACACGAACGTGATGATGCCTATCTGGGCGAACGAAAAGTCGAACTTGTCCTTCACGATTGGGTAAATGGAAGGGATGATGGACTGGATCATGTCGTTCAGAAAATGCGAGACGCTGCAGATAATGAGCATCGAATAGACCGTGCCCTCTGTCATTGTGGGGTTGCCGGTTATCTTGTCGATTGTTTTTCTTAGATTCATGCTGTTCCGTCGTTTGCTACGTTACACGGGCGCAAAGGTAACGAAAATCATCCGGACGGACGGCAGGTGAATGACGGATGTTGCGGTCGGTCGGCTAACTGTTGGAATCCGTGCGCAAAAATGAAGAGGCGGATGCATGAGGTAACAAAAAAATGTGTAGCTTTGCGGCTTGTATGATATTAGAATAGTGCCGTTCATGTGCAAATATTTAGAACAGACCCGATTAACTAAAATATCACGCGCTGAAGGCGTGACTCTTTATAGGCTTGAGACTCCTAAGCTGCTCAATCAGTATTTCATTACGAGTTATGAACTGTCCCGCCGGTTGTTGATGAGGCCCGAAGAGGTGGGCTTCCAGACCTATCTCGACACGATGCCCCCTACCGTGGAGGCTCTCAAGTATTTCAAGGAACACGGGTTGCCCGAGAGCGTGGACATCCTCACCATCCTGCGCGGCGGTCTCAACTACTCCATCGAGGAGAGCTGCTTCCGGGCGGGTGTCCAGGTGGACAACATGAATTTCCTCTCGTGTGAGCGCATCATACAGGACAAGCGGATAACGGGGCTGGACATCAAGTACCAGAAGTACAACATCGTAAACGACGGCACGATGGTCATCGGCGACATCATCGCCACGGGCGACACCATGAAACTCTGCTTCGATTACATCATCGACAAATACCGCAAGCGCGGAGCGAAGTTGCGCCGCGTGATATTCTTCACCATCGGCGGCACGCGCGCTTTCGACATGATGGAGAACTTTACCCGGGAGATACGCGGATACTGGCCCGACTTCGAAGGCTTCACCTGCATCTTCTACGAAGGCATTTTCAGTGTCTACACCACACGGGGCGTGACCGGAATCAACGTGCCGAACATCGATTTCTATTGGAACGACAGCGTGCTTGCCCCGGAATACCGCAGGGCTGTGCTCGCCAGTGACGACGCTATTTTCGAGAAATGCATCATCTACGACGGCGGAGCCCGCCGCTACGAAGTGCCCGAACACTACGACGAGGTGATGGAGTACTGGCGCGACCTCAACCATGTGGCGGACGGAGTGAACATGAAAGCCTTTACCGACGAGAAGATAGGATATCCCTTGCCCGCCTCTTACGAGGAGTGGCTCGCCGTCAACCACTATGAGGAGGGGGCGACCGACGAGGCGGATGCCTTGCGGATGCTCTGCCATCAGGAGGAGGTCTTCCGCGCGAAGAGCTACAAGCGAAATCTGAAGCACATCACCGAGGTACGCCTGCGCGAGATAGAAAACGAATTGAGTAGATACAAGAAATAAGATAGAAAGACTAACGTTAACCAACCGTTACATTATGGGAAACAAACACAACGACCACGACTTCCAGTCGGCTCCGGTAAACAGGAAATCCCGCTCAAACAACATGAGCATGTTTATGGTCCTGATGGGCTTCACTTTCTTTTCCGCCAGCATGTGGGTGGGGCAGAAGTTGGCCGAAGGTCTCGACTTTTACGGTTTTATTTGGGCTATGCTGCTGGGAGGTCTCATCCTCGGCGCATACACGGGAGCCCTGGGATATATCGGTGGCAAGAGTGGTTTGAGCCTCGACCTGCTCTCCGTGAGGATATTCGGTACGAAAGGCAGCTACTTGCCCAGCGCGATGATTAGTTTCACCCAAATGGGTTGGTTCGGTGTCGGTCTGGCCATGTTCGCCATTCCCATCGCCAAGGTCTTCTTCGACGACAGCATGACGGCCATCTACACGATGGTGGCGATTGCCGGTGTCTGCATGACCGCTTCCGCCTATTTCGGCATCAAAGGCTTGACCATAGTGAGCTGCATTGCCGTGCCGTGCGTTGCCATTCTGGGCTCCATAGCCATGATTATGGCGGTGATGCAGGGCGAGAAAGGTCTGATTGACCAGTTTGCCGAGGGCGAGAAGACACTCGGAGTGATTGCCGGTGCCGGTTTGGTGGTCGGCAGCTTTGTCAGTGGCGGTACGGCGACACCCAACTTCACCCGCTTCGCCAAGAATGCCAAGGTGGGTTGCATCCTGACCGTCGTCGCTTTCTTCATCGGCAACAGCCTTATGTTCCTCTTTGGTGCCGTCAGCTCCATCTATGTGGGCGGTAACGACATCTTCGACGTGATGATTAACCTCAACCTCTTCTATCTGGCCATCCTCGTGCTGGGGCTCAACATCTGGACCACAAACGATAACGCTCTCTACTCAACCGGTCTCGGCCTTGGAAATATCTTCCATTGCGGCAAACGTCCCATGGTGCTCCTTAGCGGACTCATCGGAACGTTGACGGCCGTGTGGCTCTACAACCACTTCTGCGACTACCTCAACATCCTAAACTGTACGCTTCCGCCTGTCGGCATCATCCTGATAGTCGGCTATTTCGCCAACGGGAAGAAGCCTCTGGAGGAGAAACAGCGGACGGTGGACATCGGTGCCGTGGTAGGTGTCGTCGTTGGTGCCGTGGTGGCCAACTTGGTTACGTGGGGCATCCCCTCCGTCAACGGCATGGTGTGCGCCACCATCTGCTATCTGGTAGGACGCAAGCTGTCGAAGTGAAGGGGGATATTCTCCATATTTATTCGTTATTGCCAAGGTGAAAATGTATCTTTGTTGGCAGATAAAGATGAAATAGAAGCCTGACGTAAAGTGATTTAGCCGTAGTGGCATCTATAATATGGTGATGCTCTTTAGGGA
>CAVJRQ010000058.1:0-29010 GCA_963652075.1 Acutalibacteraceae bacterium | reverse complement strand
AGAGATGAGTTTCTCTATATAGGTTTTTCTCTTGAAAAGCATAGTTTACAGAAAATATTTGTGGGTTCCCACAGATTTCTGCTGCAAAACTACATGTTTTATTCCAAAACGCGGCATAAATGGTTGCAAAACATTCAGAGCCATGGCGTAAAGATACAAAACTATGGGAACTTAGTGAAATCGCCACCCGGGTTTTCGGACCGAGCCGATTTTCAATGTGTTCTATGTAATGGCTATTAGTTCGCCAAGGCGAACCTATTAAAACTATATATAAAAGGTGTATTTATCTTTGTAGTCTGTCTATCAATTCTGTTCTTACCAATTCATATCCCACCTCTGGAACGAATATTCTGTCCGGACGAATAAGTTGTTGAGTATCTCCCAAGAAATCAACATCAGTCATTTTTTCTTCCATATTGGCAATAAACTGTTTATATGTCGGCGGTTGCTGTACTGTAAATCCCATATACCGATGATAGCATTTCATAATCTCATCAGGATTAACCTCTGCTTCTGTCAAAGCCACATACAGATCGAAAAGGTCACGTCCTTTCTTACGTTGATATAAGGCACGAAGTTTCGTCCCCAAAAGTTCGTTAAGTTGATAGGTTGTTATTTCGCACTTACCTGAGAACCAAGTGTTTTCAACTTCAAACGGAATTTTTACCAACTCTAACTCATTGAAATGCTCGAAACAGTTTATCTCTATCTTCAGTCTCAATGGAACAGTAGGCGGAATTTCCGATTCCATGCGAAACAACATCGTATTGTTGTAGCGTTTTTGTTTTGTCACACGATCCGGCATAAAATCCAATACTTCGCCAAGCCGGAACATAATCGGTTTGATAGGTCCGGGATTGATTTGCACCAAATCTATATCCTCACTATATCTCGGTTGTGGTGAAAGGTATAATTTATGAAGCGCAGTACCTCCACGAAAAGCCAGTTGCGATGCAAGAAACTCATCGCTGAAAATAGCGACCAATGCACGTGAAATAATCAAGTCTTGCTCGACTTGTGCATTATCGCTCCAAGGAACTTGCCTGTTCCATTGGGTTATAGATGCTCTATTTATCATATTTCGTCAATTTCTATATTTAGATTTATAATTATTTTCCAACGGTTGTTTTTTTCTGCTACATTATCCGTATGGCGAGTGCTTAACGGAACATATCGGAATCGTTTGGAATAGGCAGTCAATTCCTTATAAAGTATATCGGCAACTTCCGATTGCTGTAATACCTCATCCAATATATACCCTAAACGCTGTATGGCAGCAAGTGTAGTATAATTGAAAAGGGACTGCGCTGCATCCTTGAACTCTGTCCGTTCCGATAATTCTTCCAAAATAGTCGCTACACGGGAAAGTCCTCCTACATATTGCTCATATTGAACGAGGTCGAGAGCTGTCAATTCTGCATTAGAGTAGCGAATAATTCCGGTTTCTGAATTTTTCATCAGCAGGAAATCAGTCGGTATCTCCTTACGGTATGACCATGACAGCAGATTATTCTTTGCAACGGAAACCGATGACTTCGGAAATACCGTCGTTACAGAAAATCTCTGCGGCCGCTGATGCGCCGCACCCAACAATTCTGCTGCACTGAGCAGACTTATATAATAGGGCTTATGCAAATAGCCCATCAACTGGTCTATATAATAGAGAGGTGGAACTATTCCCTTTGCTGCATATTGTGGTGGAATAACTACATAAAAGCCACGATATACCGGTACAATGATTTTTTGTGCCGACAGCCGAAATAATTCATTCTTGATGACCTGTTCTGAAAAAGACGGAAACTTGTTCTGCACATCTTCAAAAGCAAAGGTTGGCAGTCCGTTGATTTCTCTATTTCGTATCCATTCTCTAATTGTCATGTGCGTTATTTTGGTGCAAAGGTAATCAAAATCTGATTACCTTTGCACTATTTTAGCGCAAATTCTACTTTATAACTTATTTTTGCTGTAACAGATGCACCAGTGCCGGATCGTTCTGCATGGAGACAAATGCTCGCATAATCTGAATGTTTACCTCAATGGCTGTTTGCGAACGAAGAACACTACTAAGCATCGCCACTCCTTGCTCAGTAAAGGCGTAAGGTCATTATCGGGGCAAAGAGACGCAAGCGGTTGCATCGGGCAACGTAAGTACTTTCATCAGCCAACGTAAGTACTTACATCGGGCAACGTAAGTACTTACGTGAGCCATCGTAAGTACTTACCTTTTTCGACACATTGCGCCGCTATTTCAACCGCAGGAAACGGTAGCCGAACCGTTGGCAGGCATCGCGCTCCAGCTGCTCGCGGACAGAAGGATGGGCAATGTCTATCAGCGCACGGGCACGCTCCGCCAAGTCCTTTCCTTTCAGGAAGGCGATGCCGTACTCGGTAACGATGTATTGGGCCTGCGGACGAGTGGTGACGACACCGGCACCTTCGGTCAGGACGGACTTGATCTTGGAGACACCCTTGGCGGAGACGGAGTTCATGGCGATGAAGGTCTTGCCTCCCGGCGAGAGCGCGCCGCCATACATGAAGTCGTGCTGCCCGCCTACGCCGGAGAATATCCGCGTGCCGATGGAGTCGGCACAGATCTGACCCGTCAGGTCCACCTCGATGGCGGAATTGATGGACATCACTTTCGGGTTCTGCCGGATGATGAAGGGATCGTTGGTCCATGCCACATCCTTGATGACGACATCGGGGTTGTAGTCGAGATAGTCGTACAACGCCCGCGACCCCAACACCAGCGAGGCGACGGACTTGCCGGGGAGTATCACCTTTTGGCTGTTGTTGATGACCCCGCTGTTAATCAGCGGCAACACGCCGTCCGTCATCGCCTCGGTATGGAGACCCAGGTTCTTGTGGCCGCCCAATGCCCGCAGCACGGCATTGGGGATGCCGCCCACGCCAATCTGCAGCGTGGCACCGTCGGGAATCTGTTCGGCAATGTAGTTGCCAATCCTTATCTCCGCTTCCGAGGAGACGGGCGTGGGGACCTCCACCAACGGGTCGTCCACCTCCACACAGGCGGCTATCCGGGAAACGTGCACCAAGGCATCGCCATAAGAGAAGGGCATCTGCCTGTTCACCTGCGCAATAATGGTGCGGGCGCACTCCACGCCGGAGGTGGCCAAGTCGGCGGAGATGCCGAAGGAGCAATACCCCTCTTCGTTGGGAGGGGAGACATTGAGCAGCACCACGTCCAAGGGGATGTAGCCTTCACGGAAAAGGGCAGGCACCTCGCCCAGGAAGCAGGGTATCAGCTGCGCCTCTCCCCTGTCCACAGCCTTGCGGATGCTGTTGGCAATGAAGATGCTTTTGGGGATAAACGCGTCGCGCAGCCCGGTGGTGGCGTAGGGAGCGTCGCGCCTGCCCACGGCAAAACCGGAATAGATTTCCACTCCCCGGAGCTCGTGTCCGCGGGCCGTAAGGGCATCCAGCAACACTTCCGGGATGGACGTACTGCCCTGGATGAGCACTTTGTCGCCCGACTTAATCAGTTTGACGGCCTCTGCCGCCGATACGTAGTTCATTTTCATAGTTAGGTTCGGTTTAGGTATCAAAAACCCCGACAGGCGGCCGTATGCACAACGGCCTGTCGGGGTGGCGTTTTCTATAAAGGGTGATTCCGGTTGAATATACGCAGGCGTTCGTCCAGCCACGTATAGTAATCATCGGTCACCGTAGAGGTGCAGACGCGGATGCCCTGTTGCCCGCTACCCGTCGTACGGAGCGAGATGGCAGCCACGCCGTAGTAGATCAGCTCGTTGATCAGCCCGTCGCCCGAAAAGCCCTTGCGTCCGATGGTGAAGAAGAAGCCGTCGCTCACGGGCTCGTCCAGGTCCTTGTCATAGACGATATGGAATCCGTGGCGCAGGAATATCTCCTTCAGCCGGGCGGCACGCCGCGCGTACTCGCGCGTATCTTCCACAAAGTTTATCTTCCCGTCGCAGGCGGCTTTGTACATGGCCGCCAGGGCGTATTGCGCCGAATGGCAGACACCGGAGGAGAGACAGTAGATGATGGAGTAGATAAACGCGCGTCCGGGCGTGTCCATGCCCAGGGTCTTCTGCAGGTTGGGATAGACGCGGTTGAACAGTCCGTCCGAGATGGCTACGACCGCCAGACGCTCGCCGGCGTAGCTGAATATCTTGGAGGCGGAGAGCATCAGCAGGTAGTTCCGCGTGTAGCGCGCGACGGTTGCCTGATAAGGCGGTTCAAAGGGATGACCCAAGTCCTTGCGGAAATCCATGCCCAAGTAGGCAAGGTCCTCGATGACGACGGTGTCGAACTCCGTAGCCAGCGACCCGATGTAGCCCAGCTCCTCTTCGGTGAAGCAGACCCACGAGGGGTTGTTGGGGTTGGAATAGATCATGGCGGCGATGTTGCCGGCGGAGAGGATGCGGCGCAGCTCGTCGCGCAACTTCTCGCCCCGGTAGGCATACACGTCGAACGAGGTCTTCTTGTACCCCAGCACGCCGGCCTGCATCGGCTGCACCGAGAAACCGGGGTCGATGAACAGGATGGTATCCTTCTCCGCATGGAGGTGCGTCGTGAGGATAAACGACGCGAAGGTTCCCATCATGGACCCTACGGTGGGCACGCAGCCCTCGGGATTGACATCGATATTGAGGAACGCCTTGATGAAACGGGAGGCTTCCCGCTTCAGGGGAGCGATGCCCGCCACGTTCGGGTAGGACTGCGCCACACCGCTCTCCAACGCCTCCTTCTGGGCGTTGATGCCTATCCGGTTGGGCGGCAGGCCGGGAGAGCCCATCTCGAGATGGACAAACTTCTCGCCGGTGCGGGCCTCCAAGGCTTCGGACAGGGCGACGGTCTGGCGGATGGTGGCTTTCGCCACTTCCGTGAGATGCATCTGCCGCATCACCTCGCTCACCTCTTCTTTCTTAAACGGTATGCTCATGGCCTCACTTCTTTAGGGATTGGCGCGCCACTTCGAGACCGGCACGGAAGGCTTTCTCGTTCATCTCCACAACGGCCTCACCCTTGCGGGCGAAGACGAGGCGGATGGCTTCGGCTATCTTTTCCTCCCCGATGCCAAGGAAGGGGGCGGCGGCCCCCAGGAGCACGATGTTGGCGGCACGGGGCGACGCCACGGACTTGGCCAACGAGTCGACGTCCATCGTCACCGAATGGGGCAAGGCGGCAATCTGTTGCAGCAGGGCCTCCTGATCGGGATAGTTGCCGATGTTGACGAAAGGCACGGTATTGGTGATGACCCATCCCTCCTTTTTCAGGTAAGGGAGGTAGCGCAGAGCCTCCATGGGCTCCAGCGAAATGATGAGGTCGGTCTTGCCAAGGGGAATGAGGTCCGAGGCGATGGGGTCGGAGCTGATGCGCAGGTTGGACTGCACGTCGCCGCCGCGCTGGCTCATGCCGTGTACCTCGGCCTGCTTGATGTAGAGCCCCTCTTTCATGGCCGCTGCACCGATGATGGTGGCGATAGAGAGGATGCCTTGTCCTCCTACGCCGGAAAGTATAATGTCTGTCTGCATGTTATTTTTCTCCTTTGTTTTTGTTGTGGCGGCGTGCGGTCTGGATACACTCCCTGCGGGCGATAATCACGCTGACACCACGGTAGTCAATCTCTTCACGAATCACCTGTTTCATCTCTTCCATGTTCTTGGGCAAGGGCACGACCACACGGAGGTGTTCGGGCTCCACGCCGATGCCGCGGCAGATGCTCTCCAACCGGCCTGTGCCTGCGGAGTCCTGGCCACCCGTCATGCCGGTAGTCAGGTTGTCGGAGATGAGTATCGTGACGTTGCTCCGTTCGTTGACGGCATCCAGCAGTCCGGTCATGCCCGAGTGGGTGAAGGTGGAGTCGCCGATGACGGCTACGGAGGGGAACTGTCCGGCATCGGCAGCCCCCTTGGCCATGGTGATGGAAGCGCCCATGTCCACCACGGAGTGGATGGCCCGGTAGGGAGGCAGGAAGCCGAGGGTGTAGCAACCGATGTCGCTGAAGACACGGCTGTTGTCATATTCACGGACCACCTCATTGAGGGCGGCGTACATGTCGCGGTGGCCACATCCCTGGCAGAGCGCGGGCGGACGGGGCACTACCAGCTGACTGGCAGGATAGACCTCCTCGTCCTTCAGTCCCAAAGCGGCGATGATGTTGTCCGGGGTAAGCTCGCCCGTACGGGGCACTTCGCCCGTCATACGTCCCTTGACGGGAATAGGCTGTTCGAGCACGCCGCGCAGTTTCTCTTCCACCACGGGCTGTCCGTCTTCCAGCACGAGCAGTGACCGGCACTCGGCAGCCAGCTTGCGGATAGCCTGCACCGGGAGGGGGTATTGCGAGACCTTGAGCACGGGATAGGGGCATCCCTCCTTGAAGTGCTCCATCAGGTAGTTGTAGGCGATGCCGCAGGCGATGATGCCCATGGAGTGGTCGGGACCGTCGCTTACCTTATTATATAGGGAGTTCTCCGACTCCCTGAGGAAGTCCGGCCACTGCGCTATCAGCTGTTGGTTGCGACGGCGCGCCACGATGGGCATGAGCACCCAATCGCCCGGGTTGGCGGGATAGGTCATGGGGTTGACGGCGCGCACGCCGCCATACTCCACCACGGCACGGGAGTGAGCCATGCGGGTCACCATGCGGAAGAGCACGGGGACTTTGTAACGTTCGGAGAAGTCGAACGCCTCGCCTATCATCCGGTAAGCCTCCTGTTGCGACGAAGGCTCGAAGGTAGGAATCATGGCGAACTTGCCGTAGAAGCGGGAGTCCTGCTCATTCTGCGAAGAGTGCATGGAGGGGTCGTCGGCGGCGACAACCACCAAGCCTCCGTTCGTTCCCGTCATGGCGGCGTTGACAAAAGCATCGGCAGCCACGTTCATCCCCACGTGTTTCATGCACACCATGGCGCGCTTGCCCATGTAGGACATGCCGAGCGCGGCTTCCATCGCCGTCTTTTCGTTGGCGGACCAGTTGCAGTGTATGTTCCGCTCTTTCGCCAGCGGATGGCCTTGAATGAATTCGGTGATTTCGGTAGAGGGCGTACCCGGATAGGCATAGACACCGGAGAGCCCGGCGTGCAACGCGCCCAAGGCTACCGCCTCGTCACCTAAAAGCAGTGTTTTTTCGTTCATAAAGGTTGGTATTATTTTTTAAGTGCACAAATATAATCTTTTGGTCGGTCACAAACAACTATTCGGGGAAAAAACAGTTACGAAAAAGAGGCATGCCGAAACGACGGCAAGCCTCTTTTCCCTAACAACAAGAAAGTCATTTATTTGACACCGACCGACAGGCGGTAGACACCGAAGTAACGGGCAGGCAGCTTCAGGTTGAGTTTATCCGCCGCCTCCAGCGTCACGGGGCGCATGCGGGGCACGAGGGTCTCGCCGTCCAGCGTGTTGACGGCTTTCAGGTCGTCGCTCTGCAGATAGGTGCAAGTCCCTGCCAACAACCGTTTCTTCTTCAGTCCGTCGAAGGAGACGGACACGTCCGCCTCCTTGTCGGCGGCATTCACCAGCTTCACGATGATTTCACCGGTACGGCTGTCCAGCGCGGCCGTGGCATAGAGCCCGTTCTGCCCCGTCACGGGTGCTCCGTCCATGGTCAGCCGCAGAGCGTCAGTCCCGGCATTCAGCCCATAGAGCTGCTGCACGTAGTAGTTGGGCGTGCGCATCATCTTCAGGTTGTCGAACCAGATGAGGTCGGGATTCCACTGCCATCCGTCCACATGGGCGAACAACGGCGCGTAGGTAGCCAAGTGAACCACGTCGGCATTGCGCTCCAGTCCCGTCATGAAGGCCGCCTCGGAGAGTGCCGACAAGAAGTTGTTGGCCTTGCCAGAACTGCGGTCGTGCGAGGCGTACTCACCGGCGAACACCTTCGGTCCCTTGCGGTCGTAGTTGTCGTAGCGGGCGGCATTGTTGAAGAACCACTTCGGTTCTTTGTAGTAATGCTCGTCCACGAGGTCCACCTTCAGGCGTTTCATCTCCGGCCACAGGTAGTCGAACCGGTCGCCGTCGGCACTCGGACCGGAAGAGCCTACAATCCTTATCCCGGGGTACTTGGCACGAATGGCCTTCACGAAGAGTTCGAGCCGCTCGGGATAGACCTTGCCCCACTGTTCGTTGCCCACGGCAAGGAACTTCAGGTTGAAGGGCGCAGGGTGTCCCATGTCGGCACGCACCTTGCCCCACCCAGAGGTCTCGGGACCGTTGGCGAACTCAATCAGGTCGAGCGCGTCCTGGATGTAGGGTTGCAGCTGGTCCAAGGGAACTTCCTCGCCGTTCTCGTACTGACAGGAGAGGCCGCAGCTGATGACCGGCAGCGGCTCCGCACCGATGTCCTCGCTCAGTTGGAAGAGTTCGAAGAATCCCATTCCATAGCTTTGATAGTAGTCCGGGAAGAACTTATGCGGGGAGGTGTAGTTCCAGCGGTTGATGTTGATGGGACGGTTCTCCACGGGACCTACGGAGTGCTTCCATTGGTAGCGGGTCTCCAACAAAGTCCCCTCCACGATGCATCCGCCCGGGAAGCGGAAGACACCGGGATGGAGGTCGTAGAGCGCCTGCGCCAAGTCGGCACGCAGTCCGTTCTCGCGTCCCTTCCACGTGTTGACGGGGAAAAGCGAGATGTGGTCCATGTCCACAGAACCCTCCGTATTGAGCAGGATGCGCAGACGGCTGTGGGCATCGGTAAAGGGAGCCACGAGGCGCAGCTCCACTTTCTTCCAATCCTTGCCAGAGACTTCCACCTCCTGTTTCAGCGCGTTGTTGTGGTGCGAGTCAACAAACTCCACCTGCAGCTTCATCGGCTTGTCCGTCGTGGTACGGGCGTAGAACGAGAGGCGGTAGGCTTCGTCCTTCTTCAGTCCGATGCCCTTGAAGCCCTCGTTGTCCAGTCCGGCACGGGTGAGCGCGCCGTCGTTGGTGACGCGCACGTAATGCGGATTGCGGTCGAAGCAAGGATTCTCCGTAAGGACTTCCACCTTGCCGTAGGGCACCCACCCCACGAAAGGCTGCGGAAACTCAAAGGAGCGGTTCTTCACTAATTCGGCATAGAGGCCGCCGTCGGCACCGAAGTTGATGTCCTCGAAGAAGATGCCGTACATCGTGGACTGAATGGCCGCAACGGGCTTGGCCACGTCCACCGTCAGCCGGGCGGCCGTATCCTGCGCCAGCATCCGGTCAGCTGGCGCGAAAAGCATAGTCAGGAAAAAGATTTTCCCCAGTTGGTTAATTCTCATGATACTTATTTGATTTCCAATGTTACGATAGATTTGGCAGGCAGGGTCACGGTGAGCTTACCGTCCTTCACCTTGGCATCCTTGAAGGCGACGGGCACCACCGCGTCCTTCTTCTCGAAGGAGTTGAAGGCACGGATGTCGCCGGCGGTAATCACCTCGCCCGACACGGACTTCACCTTCGTGCCGTCCAACGACACGGTGACCTTCTGTGCGTTGTCCAGGTCGATATTGGCCAGCGAGAGGTGGATGCGTCCCTGCGCGTCACGGGAAGCGGAAGCGCTCACCATCGGCACGGTACGGTTGTCGCGCACGGTCCTGTGCTCGCAAAGCAGGTCGAGCGGCAGGCAGGTAGCGTCCTGGTGTACGTTGTACATCCTGAACACGTAGTAGGTAGGGGTCAGCACCATCTCTTCCCCCTTGGTCAGAATCATGGACTGCAGCACGTTGACAATCTGCGCGATGTTGGCCATCCGGATGCGGTCGGCGTATTTGTGGAACACGTTCAGCGTGAGGGCCGCCACCATGGCGTCGCGCAGGGTGTTCTGCTGATAGAGGTGGCCACGGACGGTGCCGGGCTCTTCGTCCCACCAGGTGCCCCACTCGTCGACCATGAGGCCGATGCGCTTGTTCTTGTCATACTTGTCCATGATTTCGATGTGCTTCCTGATGACGGGTTCTATCTCGAGGCACTTGCCCATGGTCCAGTAGAAGTCGTCGGCGGTGAAGTCCGTAGCGGAGCCCTTGCTGCCGCTCCATCCGGCACACGTATAGTAGTGCAGGGAGAGTCCGTTCATGCGGTTGCCCACGTTCTTCATCAGCACTTCGGTCCAGTTGTAGTCGTAGTCGCTTGCCCCGCTGGCAATCTTATAGAGTTGGTTGCCGGTGAAGTTGCGGCAATAGGTGGCGTAGCGGCGGTAGATGTCGGCGTAATATTCGGGGCGCATGCTTCCGCCGCACCCCCAGCTTTCGTTGCCCACGCCGAGGTATTTCACCTTCCAGGCTTTCTCGCGACCGTTCTTCTTGCGCAGGTCGGTCATAGGACTTTCACTGTCGGAGGTCATGTACTCCACCCACTTGGCCAGCTCCTCCACCGTCCCGCTGCCCACGTTGCCGCTGATGTAGGGCTCACAGCCCAACAGTTCGCAAAGGTTGAGGAATTCATGTGTGCCGAAGCTGTTGTCTTCCACCGTTCCGCCCCAGTTGCTGTTCACCATCTTGGCACGTTTCTCACGCGGGCCGATGCCGTCCATCCAGTGGTATTCGTCGGCAAAGCATCCGCCGGGCCAACGCAGCACGGGCACTTTCAGTTCCTTCAACGCCTTCACCACATCGTTGCGGTAGCCGTTGGTGTTGGGGATGTCGGAGTCCTCTCCCACCCAAATGCCGCCATAGATGCAGGTGCCGAGGTGTTCGGCAAACTGGCCGTAGATGTTTTTGTTGATAACGTTCTTCCCTTCCCGGGGATGAATACGGATTTCGGTTTCCTGCTGCGGGAAAGCCGACAGGGCTGTCAGGGCGAATGCGCCCGCCACAAGCATTTTGTTCTTGAAGTCGCTCATGATTCTAAGGGTTTTAAGTTAAATGTTGTCTGATACCTATCCTCTGTAGGATAACGCTGAGGCAAATATACGGATTTCTTCTTTGCCAACCCACGCCAGCGTCAACTCTTTTACCAACTTTTCGAGCCGGTTCCTGAAAGATTCCCTTCCGTTATTCCCCAAAACGGACCGACAATATGAACTTTTTGTAGCATACTGTTGGGAAGCTCAAACAAATTGCCTAACTTTGCGCCTCGTGACAGTTCATTTTATTCAGCTACATCCTAACCCGTTAGCCACGTAAAGGCGCGACTGCCACAGAGAGATTGCTATTCCGCCCGCAGCATCCAAAGGCGAGAGATTTTAACGAGTGAATTACATAACCTAAGGAAATAAAAGAAAATGGAATCAATCATGTTACTTGGTTTGGGCTTGAACGCATGGCTCACCATTGCATTGTTGTTGGTCATGTTCGGTCTGATGATGAAGACCAAGATACCGGCCGAGTTTGTATTCGTAGGAGGCATGGGCGTGCTCTATGTCACGGGCGTACTGGACGTGAAAGAAGCGTTATCAGGTTTCAGTTCGGTCTCCGTGGTGACCGTGGGAATCCTGTTCGTGGTGATTGCCGGACTGGTACACAGCGGCGTGGTACACTGGATGGTAAAGCGGATGCTGGGAACACCGTCGTCCTACACGACCGCCATCATACGGATGATGGTGCCGGTGGCTCTGCTCAGTTCGTTCCTCAACAACACCACCGTGGTGGCACTCTTTCTGAAAGTGGTGAAGGTGTGGGCCAAGAAGCTCTCCATCGCCCCGTCCAAGCTCCTCATCCCGCTGAGCTACGCCTCGTGTCTGGGCGGTATCTGTACCCTCATCGGTACGCCTCCCAACCTGATTATCTCGGGCATGTTGATGAACGACACGCAGGTGGAGCTGAACATGTTTTCCACCACCATCCCCGGCCTCTTCTGTCTGGCAGTAGGTGTGGTCACCATCCTGTTGACCAAGCGTCTGTTGCCGGTACGCAAGTCGTCGGACGAGGCATTTGAGGCAACCAGGGAATACACCGTGGAACTGTTGGTGCCGACGGTCTGCGAGGCCGTAGGAAAGTCCGTCGGCGAAGCCGACCTGATGAACGTACGGGGCGGACGACTGTTGGAGATTGTGCGGTTCGACAAGGAGGTCATCAGTCCCGTGTCGCCGGACGAGTTCGTGATGGGAGGTGACCGCCTGGTCTACGCCGGACAGGTGGATGCCATCCTGGACCTGCGCGAGAAGCACGGACTGACCACCGCGACCAAGCACGTCTTCTCACTGGACGAGGTAAAGGGCAACCGCCACTTCTACACCGCCTCGGTCAGACGAGGCAGTGCGCTGACAGGCAAATCCATGGAGAGCTGCGGCTTCGAGGAGGAGCACAACACCGTGTTGGTGGCAGTAGTCCGCGAAGGTGAGCGCATCAACCAGAACCCACGCAGCGTGCAGCTGGCCTACAACGACGTGCTGCTCTTCGAGAGCGACTCCAAACGAGGGAAACAGTTGCGTGCATCAGCCTCCAAGGACTTGCGGTTCTTCGACTCGGAGGACGTGCCCAACATCGGCAAGCAGACCATCGTGGCCTCCGTCGTGATGTTGGCAATGGTACTGCTCTCCGCCTTCAACGTAATGAGCCTGCTCCAGGCCGGATTCTTGGCCGCAGGTGCCATGTTGGTGACCCGTTGCTGCACCACGCAACAAGCCTGGCAGTCCATCAACTGGAGTGTCATCATGATATTCGCCGGTTCCGTCTGTCTGGGTACTGCCATCGACCGCACAGGCATCGCCACGGCGTTGGCCAACAACATTCTGAACGTATGCGGTTCCAACGCCCTGATGGCATTGATTTGCATCTGTCTGGTAGCCACGTTCGTTACGGAGTTCATCAGCAACACGGCCGCCGCTGCCATCTTCTACCCGATTGCCTATCAGACCGCTGTGACACTGGACACGAACCCCATCACGTTCTGCATCGCCTTGATGATAGCCGTATCGTCGAGCTTCGCTACACCTATCGGTTCGCCTACCCACATGCTGGTTTACGGCGAGGGCGGTTACCGCTTCTTCGACTTCGCGAGAATCGGACTGGTGATGAACATCGTCATACTGGCGGCAAACATCTTCATCGTGACGCTGGTGTTCCCGCTCTGACAACACAACAAATAATAATGACACAGATTATAAAAAACACATAACAACATGGAAACAAACATTACCAATCAAGCAACGAACGTACTTGTAAAACTCAGCGGACGACTGGACACAGTGAGCGCCGCACAATGTGAGAAAGACCTGCAGCCTCTGTGGGAGAGCGCCGACAAGGAAATCGTGCTGGACTGCACCGCACTGGAGTACGTCTGCAGCAGCGGCCTGCGCATCTTCCTCTCACTGCGCAAAGCGGTGGAAGCCAAAGGCGGCAAGCTGATTATCGAGCACATCAACGACGAGATACGCAAGGTGTTTACACTCACCGGATTCTTCCAACTGTTTGACATCCGGTTATGAGAAAGATATTTGGATCGTTCACCGCAAGGCTGACCTTCTACATACTGACGCTGACGTTTCTGATATTCCTCTGCATCGCCCTGGTGTTCCAATCGTACGCCAGGCAGAAAGAGGAATGGCAGGCGAACCTCTACACCGCAGCCCTGCAGCAGAACCTCATCCAGCACATCGACGCAAGGTTCGGCAGCGTGGAGAGCTCCTTCGAGCAAGCCCGGGCCCGCGTGGACGACCTGTTGGCGATGCCGGACTCCATGAAGGACATCGCACGGGGCGTGCTCGACAGCGACAAGCTGCTGACAGGCGTGGGCATCGCCTTCCGACCCGACTTCTATCCGTCGAAAGGACGGCTCTATTTCGAGTACCTCTACCGCGAAGCGGACGGATCATACACCCACCAGTACGAGGGGGCGGGCAAGGGAGACTACACCCAACGCAAGTGGTTCAGAAGGGCGATGGACACAGGCGAGACCTTTTGGGCGGAGCCCTACGTGGACTACGACAACCAAAGCGACCTGATGACCTCCTACGTCTATCCCTGCAGGGACAGGAACGGAGAGATATTCGCCGTGCTGCTGGCCGACGTGCTGCTGACGGACCTGACCGAAGACCTCGACACGCTGCGTCCCTACAAGAGCAGCTACTCGTTCATCCTGAGCGCCAAGGGAGTGTACGTATCCAGTCCCAACAAGGAACAGATTGTGAGCACCGACATCTTCAGCAGGGCGAAAGCCGAGAACAATCCCGCGCTGGAAGACTTGGGACACAAGATGACCAACGGCGAGCAGGGCTCTGTGGAGGGAACGCTGAACGGGAAGGAGGTATTGCTGAGCTACGCCCCCATGCCGCGCACCGGCTGGTCGGTATGTAGCGTGAACCTCTACGACGAGGTGATGGAGAGCATCGGCACCACTTCCCTCGTGTTCTTCTCCATCCTCGTACTGGGTTTGCTGGTACTCTTCGTCTGCATCCAACTGTTGGTGTACAACATGTCGAAACCCTTGCGCGAGCTGACCGGCGTAGCCTACGAAATAGCGCACGGCAACTTCGACACGCCCCTGCCCAACGTAGAGACAAAAGACGATGTGCGCAAACTGCACGACGCCTTCGCACACATGCAGCAGTCGCTGACCAATTACATCGAAGAGCTGAAAACCACCACACGCACCAAGGAGCGCATAGAGAGCGAGCTCTCCATTGCGCACAACATACAGATGAGCCTGATACCGAAGACGTTCTCACCCTTCCCGGACTGCAACCAGCTGGAGCTTTACGCCTACCTGAAGCCAGCCAAGGAGGTGGGAGGAGACTTCTACGACTTCTTCATCCGTGGCGACAAGCTCTTCTTCACCATCGGTGACGTTTCGGGCAAAGGCATCCCCGCTTCACTCGTCATGGTGATTACGCGAACACTGCTGCGTATCTTCTCCGCCGACAACGATTCGCCGGCGGACATTGCCACGAAGCTGAACAACGCCATTGCCGAGAACAATGACGCCAACATGTT
This sequence comes from Acutalibacteraceae bacterium, assembly GCA_963652075.1. Taxonomy (GTDB): domain Bacteria; phylum Bacteroidota; class Bacteroidia; order Bacteroidales; family Bacteroidaceae; genus Phocaeicola_A. The sequence goes on along the minus strand of CAVJRQ010000058.1, from coordinate 14,188 downwards.
CGTCACCATGTACCTCGGCACGCTGGACCTGAATACCGGAAAGATGGTTGTCTGCAACGCCGGGCACAATCCTCCCGTACAGATCAGTGCAGGCGGTGAGGTCAGGTACCAGGACGTGAAGCAGAACCTGCCCATCGGCGTGCTGGAAGGATTCACCTACCAAGAGGAGGTGATAGCGTGTCCCAAGGGAGATGCCATCCTGCTCTATACCGACGGACTGACGGAGGCGGAGAACGCGCAGAAGGAACAGTTTGGCGAGGAGCGTACGTTGGCGGTCTCTAAAGAATGTCCGACGGCAACGCCCAAAGAGATTGTGGAACGGATTTACTACCGGTTGTTCAACTTCACGGGAGAGGCCGAGCAGAGCGACGACTTGACCTTGCTTTGCTTCAGGTTGAACAATCCTACAGACAAATAAGTAAGAGCTATGGACAAACGAACGTTAACCATCAACAACGACATCGAGGAGTCTGCCAAGCTGTACCCGTTCATTGAGGAAATAGGCACTGCCCTTCACCTGGACGAGTCTACCCTGTCGCCCGTGAACTTAGCCATCGAGGAGGCACTGGTCAACAGCGTCCTCTATGCCTATCCCAAGGGGACAAAAGGAAAGGTTGAGCTGACAGCCGAATGGAAGGACGGGGCAAAGGAACTGGTGTTTACACTGAAAGACCAAGGCATCCCCTTCAACCCCTTGGAGGCCAAAGAGGCGGACACGACGCTCGGTCTGGAGGAACGGCCCATAGGCGGACTTGGCATCTTTCTCGTGCGCAGTCTGATGAGCGAGGTGGCCTATCAGCGCACCCCCGACAATTACAATGTGCTCACGATGACAAAGGCACTGTAAGAGTTTACGCCTCCAGCAGGCGTTAATCCTAAAAAAGATTCCTGACCGGAAACCCCGTATGCTGATGATACGGGATTCCGGTCAGGAATTTCTTTTCAGGCCTTCCGCGGCTTACTCCTCCAAGAGTCCCTTGTGGAAGGTATAAGTCTGCAGTTGATTGCCGTTCTCGTCCCAGTGGGTAGCGGTGCCTTCAGCCACATAACCGTAGAAGAGACGCTTCAGGTCGCGCGCCTCGGGACGCAAGTTCCAGTGCGACTCCACCTTCTTCTGTCCGTTGGGCCAATATTGTGTCCACACGCCCGTGTTGGTGGTGAGGTCGCGTGTCCATGTCCACAGCACCTTGCCGTCCTCAGACCAGAAGGTCTCCGTGCCGGACTTCCGTCCATTCTCGTAGGTAACCTGATGCTGCAATTTACCGGAGGGGTAATAGTCGAGCATCTCGCCATGGAGCAGGTAACGTCCATTCGGACAGATGCGGGCACTCCATTTGCTCTTCACCGTCTTGTTATCGTACATCTCGGTGTAGCTCTTCACCTCGCCGCCTTCGGTCTCGGGAGCGATGTCACCCTCCTCGGAGAGTATCCACGCCTCGTTGAACTCATAATGGATGGGCGGGAAGTTGGCCGTGGTCAGCAAATGTATCACGCCATTGGGAGCCTGACGTACCGTGGTATATCCCAACGATCCGTAGGGAGGACGATGACGCTGGGGCAGCTGAACGGGCAGCGGTTTGATGTGCCACGTCTTGCCGTTGTCCTGCGAGAGGGCGGCAAAACAGTCGTTGCCGTATTTCCAGCCTACGGGAGGCGCAATCTTCTTCTTATGCATATAGGCATCGCTCACAAACAACAGGTTGCCCGAGGCCAAGCGGATGAGGCAAGGACGTTGCACATTGCCCAAAGCCGGGAACGGCGTGGCGGTCGACGCTTCCCAAGTAGCGCCCCAGTCGTGTGAGATGTTTTGCGGAGTCCATCCGTCCACATTGGCGTTCTTGCCTCCCACAGAGAGGAGCGTACCTTTGTCGTCGAGCGGAACAATCGTCGAGTGACGGCCTCCGGTGCGTCCGCCCATGTCGTGCCAGGTAACACCCTCGTCCGAACTGCGCCACAAGAAGCTGGTGCTCTCCTTGCCGTCCATGGTCATGTAGATGTTCCCCTGCGGGTCGCAGAAAGCGTTAGAGATAGGCTGTGCGGTATAGTCCTTCGCGATGCTGTCCAGCTGCGGCACGGAGAATGTCCATGTGGCACCGTTGTCCGTGGAGGTAGCGATGCGGAAAGGAACGTAGTTGGAGATGTCGCGACCACCGCCGAAGAACCATATCTTACCGTTGTCGTTCCACAAGAGGGCGGACTGGTCGTTGCCGCCCTTGGTCGAGAAGAAGAGTTCGGGCATGTCCCAATCCTCTGACCCGTGGCGCAAGCGCGACTGTACAAAAGTGGTTGCCGTATCGTTCTCGGAGAGCCCTACCGGGGCACTGAAATAGACGGCAAGCGCATCGCCGTTGGGCATAATCTCGAAGCCCGGAGAATGGCTGTGGGTGTAGACACCCCAGTCTATGCCGGTCAGTGCGGCCGTCTCCTTGGGTGTGTAAGCCGGAGGGATGGGAATGGCGAAGCGTACCGTGAAGTAAGGCTTGCTTGCGGAGGGACCCAAAGCGGCCTGTTCCGTAGTCTGCTTCACCGCCGTTTGGTTAAAGGGCAGATGGTCACGTTCTTGTAAAAGGAAGCGGATAGCGTTGGCGGAATCGCCAAAGGCCACCATCTCTTTGCCCGGCCGGAAGCCTGCCGCTTCCACCCAAAGCGTGTCTTGCTTCAGGTTAGCGTATTTGCTATCCTTCTGCACCGAGCAAGCCGGGATGGAGAGACAACCTGCCACCGCCATCGCGTAAACGACTGTTTTCTGTTTCATTGGTATAGTATTTAAGACAGACCCCATGGTTCTTTTTCTTTTGTCTGCCCGTGAGCGGAACGGGGTCTATCAGCTCCCTCCACGGACGTTGTATTGTATCCAATTTTGGTCTGATGCTTCAACGCACCAGACCAAAATCCTTGCAAATATAGTACAATTCGGACAACAATAACAAGTCCGCTACCAATAAAATCTAATATCCAAAGATATCTTTCAGTTGTTTGGCAATGGCATCCCCGTAGAGTTTTTGGAAGAGGACAGTGCCATCGGCCTTTAACAGGAATACGGAGGGAATGGCTTTCACCCCATAGTTTTCGTTCATCTTCCGGTTGTCCCACAGGTTGGTCCATTCCATCTTCTCTTCCGCCAGAGCCTTCAGCCATGCGGCCTTGTTTTGGTCAATGGAGATGTTGACAATGGCCAGACCCTCTTTCCTGTACTTGGCAACCAAGTCGCGCATCACGGGGATTCCCTTACGGCAAGGCTTGCACCAGGATGCCCAGAAATCTATCAACAGATAGTTGTTGCCCTGAAGCAACGAAGCGAGCGTATGCTCCTTGCCTTCCGCGTCAGCCAAGGTAAACTCCGGAGCTTTCTTGCCCAACAGCTGCGCATCGAGGAATTTGCGGAAAGACTTCCCGTAGGAGCTCTCTTTCTGAAAGTCGGAGAAGAGTGCATACTCCGCCTCGGTCAGTTTCATGATGCCGCCATGATACTGCAGGGCGATGAGCGGCCAAACGACGTTCGGATTCTCCTTGACCAACTGGCGCACATAGTCTGCCTGCTGCTTGTCCCAAGCGGCACTCTCCGCCAAATAAGCCTGGTATTCGGTGCTCTTCTGAAGCTCGGCGCTTTCAGCGGGCGTGGATGCGTTGTTCACTTTTTCCAGAATAGCCTTGTGCCTGTCGCCAATCTCGCTCCGCCCGTTGTTGTAATGATTCCACGAGCCATTCACCAATGCGTTGCAAGCCTTGTAAGCCTCTCCGGCCGAGACGACATCCATGCCGTTGATGACCACTTCGTCTCCCGGCTCGACACCGAAGGTACGCCACAAGCGACCACCGGAGACGCACAGCATGCACGTCTCGCCAAACTCGGGAAGCGTGAAGGAATAAGCACCGTTCTTAACGGTATCCGTAGCCAGCCGGTCGCCACCGATGAGGAAACCTGTCATGGAGAGAGTGACAACCTTACCCTCCATTTGGTAGTCAGCGGGAACAGTGCCTTTCACCGTCAAGCCCTTCTTCGGGTTCTGTGCGTAAGCGACTACGCACAGAACCAACATCGGGAACAATAGTAATTTTTTCATGGTTAAATGTTATTTGGTTTTGAATTTGATATCCTTCACCAATCCAAATCCGTCGAACTCCGCTGCGGGAGTAGCCTGTACCACACCGGATACAGGGTCAATCTTCAGCACATAGACTTTGCCTTCGGATTCTTTGCAGGTGGCCACCATCAGGTATTTGTAGGCCGCGCTCTCGTCCAAGTCGAGTCCGCTATCAGAGAAGAAGCGCATGAAGCTAATCTCCTCGTCGGCAGGACAGCTCCAAGCCGAAGCCTCAGCGGATGCCTCGCCCGTGCTCTCATCGAAAGCGATACGGTAGAGCGCATCCTTGGTGGCATAGAAGCAGATGGGAGAGAGCGTGCTGACAGAGAAGTAGATTGCATCGGCTATCTGCGGACAGGCGGAGAGGTCGTACTTCTTGTTCAGTTTGACACCTGAAGCGTTATATGCCTGTTTGATAGAGAGCATACAACGTTGAGACGGGTCGGACTTCCCTTCCATAATGGCATAGATCTGTTTGCTGGAAGCACTTCCTTGGTAAGCCTGATCCAAAAAGAGGCAGTTGAGGTCGAGGTTCTGCAGGCTTTCGTCCGGAATGACAGAGACTTCGCTGCTCCACTCGGTACCTTGCAGGAAACGTCCGTTGGACTGGTCATAGAGGAACACGCCGGAACCATAACAGTTGGCGGCACACGGAGCGGCTTCATAGTCGTCGTCCGCCAAAATCTTGGCCGCACCGAAGTAGGGGTCTCCCCATGCCAGAATGGTGGCATAGGCTTTACCGTCGTTAATCAGGATGTCATCGGTACTCTTGGTATACGCCTGCGGTTTGCATACGGAGGGTGCTTCCCAAAAGAGGCCACTGAAATCAAGTGTTTTACTCATATCATCGGCGGACACACGGGCACCATCTTGGTCGGTGAAGAGATTGATGTAGTCGTTGATAGCCCAGCAAGCCACGGGCGTGCCGATCAACGCCTTGTCGGGGTTGGCGCGCGAATAGGTGGCACGGCTATAGGTAGTCTCCGTCACCGCTCCCATAAACAGGGGAGTCTTCACAATGTCGATGTCCGCCTTGCCGTCACGGCCATAGAGGACAAGCAGTCCCGTACCCACGGCACTCTCCACGGTCAGGTTGTAACGGTAGAAGGCGCGGTAGCCCGTACTCTTTTGCGTAGCGCAGTACTCCAGGTAATAGCTACCCGGCTTGGCCGTAATGGTAGTCGTCAGATCGGCATCGGTGGATATGGTATCCGCCACGTTGTCCGTCGCATAGCCAGTGTTAGTCGTTTGGTAGATGGACCATGCATAGGTAAGGTCGGACTTGTCGCCCTCGTACACCAAGGCAGAGGAGACCTGCAGATTGTTGAACTGAGTGACCAACAGCGATTTCTGTATATTGGTAGAGTCTACGTAGAAGGCTGCCAACTCCTTGTAGTCGTAGTTTCCCTCGTCTTCCAGACAGGAGGAGACGGCACTTGCTACGACCAAGCCCAATGCCGCATATAGTATATTTCTTAGTTTCATAACTTTACTCTTTAGTGTGTTAACGTTAAGCTTTCAGACCGTCACCAAATTCCAACGCCTCGCCGTTGTCGTTCAGATAGGGCCACCCCTCTTCCCTACCTTCGTTGGCAGGGTCTTCGTTGTACTGACGCAGCAGACTCTTCAGGTAGCCCTGAAACCAGATGATGCGGTTGTAGTCGCCACTAAACTCCGAAAAATCGGTGTAGCCGGTGAAGTCGATGATGAACTTGTAGCGAGCCTGTGAGAAAGGACCGATGTAATAAGCGATGTTGCTCCATGAACTGGGCTTAATCAGATAGTCGCACCACACCAACTTATAGGTGGAGTAATCGGCTACCCCAACATCCAAATCGTCCGTCGCCACCACCTTCAAGGTAAGTTTGGCGGTCTCTTTGGTAAGGTCTAACGCAGACACCTTGCGTTGCACCTTCACCGGCACGGTCACCTTGTAGGCGTTTGCCGGCAACACGAAGCTACCCAGCTGATAAGCCTCAGCCGGTACGTTGGTCTCTTCGTCCACCACTTCCAACTTGAAAGTGCGGTCTTTGTCCACGGCTTCGCCCGTCAGGTTAACAATCACGTTCAGGTTTGTCTCCGTCACATCGGAGCTATAGATTTTAAAGGAATAAAAGACGGAGTCTGCCGTAGCGTTTTGTTCCTCGTCGCCGGAGAGCCATATCTTTGCCGTATCCTTATAGAGATACGAATCGTTTTCACAGGCGGTGAAGGAGAGTACTCCCAAGATTGCCGCCCCAAGTGCTATATAGGTTTTCATACTGATTTGTTTCATTTAGTTTCTTCTTCCGTATTCAATCTCTTCCTCCGGCATCGGCAACACGTAGAGTGACGTGTCGAACGAGTTCTTGCCGAAGTTGTACGACGCGAGGTGCTTGTCCATGTTCAACCGTTTGTAGAAGTAGAACAGCTGCCCCTCACCGACATACTCACGGATATACTCCTTGTTAATCTCATTCAGCAAATCCTCTTCGGCTGTCAAAGTCACCGGTGCGGAGACACCACGATGTTCGCGCATCACGGTCAGGTACTCAGCCGCCTTGTCCATCTGACACTGTGCCAGGATGAGGTACATCTCCGGCAGACGGATTATCGGCATACGCTTCACAAGGTCTTCGTCCATTCCCTCTTGCCATAGTTTCTTGGAGGTGTAGTAGTAAGACGACTGCGTGTTCACATTGGAGAAGAGGTATACCTTGCGCCAATCGGTTCCGTGTGTGGCGGAGGGGAAAATGGCCGTATATCCATAGCTGTACCACACGAGGTTGGCATAGTACTTCGTAGTGCCATACGTTTTGCCCAACACATAGTCATCCAAGTCGTCAATCTGCAGGGCAAAGACTTGCTCGGAAGTGAAGGTGCGGTCGATGTTCTCTTCCGTACCCGTAGCGATAGCGGAGACATCGGTCCAAGGGAATTTGCCGCAATCGATTACCTCCTGTGCGCATTTGGCCGCATTGGCGGTGTCGTCCATCCAGAGGTAAGCGCGTGCCATGGTAGCTTTCACGGCATAGTAGTTGAAGTGGTACTGGCGATCCATCAGGTAGCCATTGTCATCGGCCGTGGTGATGGTGCGTCCTGTAGCGATGGGGTCGGACTCTTTCAGCAAAGCCGCCGCCTCGGTGAGGTCCGCCAGAATCTTTGTCATGGCTTCCGACACCGTAGAGGTGGCAGTGGTCTTGTAGCTGTAGTCCGTCACATAAGGAATGGCGTTCTCGTCTTTACCTACCGTCCAAGAGGGAGCGAACAGGCGCAAGAGGTCGAAATGGAGGAAGGCACGCAGCCCGAGCGCCTCGCCTTTGATGACGTTGTAATTGTCCGTAGAGAAGAGGCTGCGGTCGGCCTTCTCCATCTGTGCCAACAGCTCGTTGAGGTTGGCAATGCCGGTGTAGCTCCGCTGCCATACGTAATTTATAAGGGTCTCCACGGAAGATGCCGTGTAGTCATGTCTTTTGGCGTAGGCGTAAGCCGTACCGGTAGTTCCTGCACTGTAGTAGGCATCACCAATGATATCCACCAGACCGAAAGTCATCTCCCTTCCGTAGAGTGAACTGCCGCTCATTCGGATGTATACCCCCGTGAGCGCGTCCTTGTATCCGCTTTCAGTAGCAAACAGGTCCGAACCGTCTATCTCGGACTCCGGCTTCACATCGAGCCACTCGCTGCAGGAGGTAAAGGCTGTGAGCAGACACAATGCGGAGAATATGAGTGTATATATTCTTTTCATAATGATTCAGATGTTAAAAGATTGCTTGTAATGAGAATGAGAAGCTCCGGGCGAACGGATAGGAAGTACCGCGTTCAATCTTGATGGAGGAAATCTGTGCGATGTCCGCCATGTCGAACGAGAGTCTCAGCCGGTTGAATCCGAGTTCCTTCACTGCCTTGAACTGATCGAAGTCGTATCCGATGCTGAGCGACGAGAATGTCCACACGTCGTTGTCCTCCACGAAGCGTTGGGTGGCACGGGTAGTAGAGGTGTCGGACACATCCTTGAAGCGGCTCACGTCACCGGTCTTCGACCAACGGTCAGAGAAGACACGACGGTCTACATTGTAGTTAAGGTTGGCATTCTCCACCTTATCCACAAGGGTTTGGTTGTAGAGCTGACCGCCAAACTTGTAGGTCATGCCGAGGTTGAAGGTGAAGCCTCTGAAGTAGGCGTTGATACCACAGTTGCCATAGATATCGGCTTCGGTATCGCCGCAGATGGCCAAGTCGTCGGAGTCCCAAGTGAAAGTGGTTGTCCCGTCTTTCTTCACATAGACCTCCTTGCCCGTTGCGGGGTCGATGCCCATGGAAGGCACTGCCCAAATGGCGGTCATGGACTGTCCCTCTTCATAGCGTGTCACCGGTTTGGTGGAGACGGTAGAGGACTGCGACTTGTTGTACGACTCCAGCGAGTTGGAGATTTCCTTAATCTTGTTGGAGTTGTGTACCACGTTGGCGTAGAGGTTCACGTAGTCGTGTTGTTTCCTGTTCTCGTAGACGCGATAGCTTGCATACACTTCATAACCGAGGTTCTGCACCTTTCCGAGGTTTTCCTTGTAGGTAGTAAAACCGGTGGAGGAAGGGATGGTGACATCGGTAAGCAAATCGTCGGTGGTGGCGTTGTAGTAGTCGAAACGCATGCTCAAACGGTTGTCGAAGAGGTTCACGTCAAGTCCGATGTTACCGTCCATCTTGCGCTGCCACTTCAGCTTGTTGTTGGCCATACCCAACAGATAGGCTCCCGCCTCACCGTTGTAGAAAGTGGAGGTATAGTAGCTCCATGTCGCAAGGCTTTGGTAAGAGTTGAAGTTCTGGCTACCGGTGAATCCCAAGGAAGCGCGCAACTTCAACTGGTTAATCCAAGAGAGGGATTTCATGAAGGCTTCGTTGTGGATGTTCCAACCTGCTCCCAACGCCCAGAACTTACCCCAGCGGTTTTCGCTGCCGAACTGGCTCGAACCGCTCAGGCGGAAAGAGGCATCGAAAAGATAACGGTCGTCATAGGAGTAGTTGGCTGCCGCCACGGCACCGGCATCGCGTGTAGTGTTCTTCACACTGGTAGGAGCACTGTCCTTGTAGTAGGCACGGGCATAACCGATGCTGCTGAGTTGGTCATTGGGGAATCCCTCGGCCATCATGGACATGGACTCTTCGGAAGTCTCGCTCACGTTCCATGCCAAGTTGGCGAAGACGAGGTGCTTGTCGGCAAAAGTCTTGGAATAGCTGGCACTGACATCCGCGGAGAGCGTATAGTACGACCCGTCCGTATAGCTATACGTACCGCGGCGTTTGATGAGTTCCGCATCGTCCTCGTAGCCCACGAAGTCAGTATGGGACGCAGGGTGAAACACCTCCGTCTTGTTCTCCTGACGGGTGATGCCCAAGCGGCCGATAAACTTCAGGTCCTGCGTCATGCGATACTCCGCATAGAAGTTATTTGTAAACTGAGTGTACTGTGACTGGTCTTTTGTTTTGATGAAGGCGTTCCACATCGGGTTGGAGACTGTGGTGCCGTCTTCGCGCGTGTAGCTTTTTACCAAGTTTCCGTTATCGTCATACGGACGATAGTAAGGATTCATCCGCGTGTAGCTACTATAGCTTCCATAGGGAGAGTTCTGCGAATTGTTGTAGCTCACCTCCAAGTTGTCGCGCAACAGGAATTTCTTGTAACGGTAGCTGAAGGTCAATCCACCGGTAATCGTTTCACGGCCGGAACCTTTCATCACACCCTCTACGTCGTTGTACGCCAAATCGATGCCGTACTGGAAAGCCTGACTGCCGCCTTCTATGTATAAGGTATGTTTGTGACCCACAGCATTACGCACGGGTTGGTATTTCCAATCGGTGTCCACACCTTCGAGCACACTGCGCAGCGTCGTGTTGTAGAGCTGATTGTAATTGTATTGCCCGACGGCACTCTCCCAATACTTCACGCCATTGTAGCCCACGTAGTCGAACAGACCGGCGTTCTTCTCCACCTGCAGCTTCTCGGCGGAGTTACAGAGGTCGTAGCTGCTTAGGTCGGCGATGTTCACGTTCATCGAACCCGTGTAGCTCACCCGCAAGTCGCCCTGCTCGGGTTTGGTGGTCTCGATGACTACCACGCCATTGGCGGCTTTGGAACCATAGATGGCCTTGGCGGCTGCATCCTTTAACAGGGTGACGCTGGCGATACGGTTCATGTCCATATCCATCACCTTGGTCAGCGTGGTCTCGAAGCCATCGACAATAAAGAGCGGTTGATTAGGGTTGGTGGAATATTCGCCTTTCAAATCGGGGAAGCCCGACTGTCCGCGCAAGGAGATGTCCGGCAAGGCATTCGGGTCGGAACCTACTGACAGGTTGTCGGCAAAGCGGAACGAAGGGTCTAGATTCTTCAAGCTCTGCAGGACGTTGGTGTTGCCCACGGCACGCAAATCTTCCTTCTTGAAAGCCACGGCCGAACCCGTGAAACTTTGGGCACGGCGGGTGAACATACCGTTCACCACCACCTCCTGCATCTGAGCGTTCTCATCTTCCAGGGTGACAGAGAACCGTTCGTTACTCTTTGCCTTGAAGGAGCGGGTGGTTGACTTCATTCCCACGAACGAGAAGCGCAGCGACAACGGAGTGCCGGCAGGTGTCTCGAAGGAGAAATTACCATCGATGTCCGTCACAAAGCCGCGGCGCGTACCTTCAATCTGCACACTGGCACCGGGCAAGGGCTGGCCGTTACTGTCATACACGGTACCGCTGACAACCAACGGTTGGCCATCCTTCACCTGTGGAGCGGTGGCCTTACGCAGAATAACCGTGTTCTTCACAATCTCAAACTCCAACCCTGTGGAGGCGAATACGCGTCCCAACAACTCGGGGATATTCTCGCCCTCATACCGTGCGGTGATGGGCGGCACATCCTTCAGAGTCTGTTTCTGGTAGACAAAGTCGTACCCCGTCTTCGCCTTCAGGTCGGTAATCACTTGCTCAGCGGCCTGCCCATGATAAGCGACCGACACTTGCTGAGCGTGTCCTGCGGCACAGACCATCAAGAAGGTCCATGCCAACAAACATTTTCCAATTTTGTTCATAACTCTCTCATTATTATATAATATATAAACGGTTTTCAACACACTAAGCACTCTCAATGGTGACGTGGCGACCATCAAGACGCAAGCGGAGCTTGCCGCTCTTTTCCAATATCTCCAGCACATCCTTGAAGTCGGCATAGCGGGAGATGGTTCCCATGAAGACAGTCTCCTTCAGTTCGGGAGAGCGGAACTCATAGGTAAAGTCATACCAGCGGCTCAGAGTCTGCATAATCTGCTCAAGCGAAAATTCCTCGAAGACGAAGACACCCTTGCGCCAACTGGTCACCACCTCGGCATTGACCGTATGCACGTAAGTGTTCTCACGCTCTTTGTCATACAGTGCCTGACAACCGGGAGTCAGTTTCAGCTCGGCACTGCTGCCGTCCTCGGGCAACAAACCGATGCTGCCGGATACCAAGGTAGTGTAGGTACGGCGGTCTTCCTCGTAGGCACAAACATTGAACTCCGTGCCGTAGACGCGCACAACCGGGCCGTCACTCTCCACAAGAAAGGGTTTCAGACTGTCTTTGGCAACCTTGAAGTAGGCTTCGCCCTGCAGGGAGACTTTGCGTTCCTTGGCACCGAACGACTCGGGATAGGTTAGTTTAGAGTCGGCATTGAGCCATACCTCCGTACCATCCTCCAAGGTTATCTTGAACTCACCTCCACGCGGTGTCTTCAGGGTATTCAGCCGTGGTGCGGCACTCCGAGGCTTGGAGGTTTGGCGTTTACTGACTTCGTGAGCCACCTGTTGTTCGTTGTTCACCTGCAGGGTGCTGCCATCCTCCAGCGTGAGGGTGGCTTGCGGCTGTCCGGGGTGTATCTGCCCGGCATACCACAACCGCATGGTCTCCTCGTCCCACCGCAAAGGGTTCTGAGCCGTGCGGTAGTAGCTCCAGGCCGCAAACGCCACTGCTACCAGAGCCAAGGCGACGGCGGCATAGGTGGTCCATCTGTGGAAAACGACCTGTTTGTGTTGTGTACCAATGCGTGACTTCATCTCGCGGAGCGGGCGCTCCACGTCCACCAGTTCCAAACGGCGGTTCTCCAGTTCGCGGAACTTCTCGTCCAGCAAACGTTGATAAGTGGCTTCGTTGCGCGCATCCGCTCCACGCCATTCATCCAACGTACGTTGTTCTGCTTCGGTCAACTCCAGTCCGACTATCTGCCGATAGATGAGTTGCGAGATTTCATTTATCCTTTTCTGATTCATAGTTTCATTCTTTGTTTGTTCCAAGTGGGAGGTATCGAAAACGGAGACCGCCCGCCTCTCCTACACCCTCTAAAATAAGGGCGTTTATTATTAGAACGCAAAGGCGGACAAAAAGGACAGCGGCAACCTACTTTTTCTTCAGAGATTTCACTTTAACACATTTTCTGACTACTTTTGTGAGCACAATCTTGAGGTATGGATAGGCACGACCAATTGTTTACTGATTTTGTCGCGGGGCATATCGATACGCTGTATCGGTGTCTCTATCCGCAGTTGCTGACCTACACGCTGCGGCGTTTGGGCAACGACTTCGCCTTCTTGGCGGAGGACTGCGTGCAGAACAGCATCTTCAAAGCCTACCAACAACGCTGTCAGTTTCAGACCGAACTCTCGCTGAAAGCCTTCCTCTACACCTGCATCCACAACGAGGTGGTCTCCATCCTGCGCAAGCAATATGCCCAAAACAACTATTTCGAGAGCCTCGAAGAGCAGGAATCCGTCGACTTCGAGAACAGTCTGATAGAGCAGGAGACCCTGCAACTGCTCTACCAAGCCATGAACAACCTGCCTGCAAAATACCGTACGCTGTTTCATCTGAGCTATGAGAAGCACATGAAGAATGCCGAGATAGCCGCGGAGCTCGGCATATCAGAGAGTGCCGTGAAGAAGCAGAAGGCACAGTTCATCGAACTGATGCGGCAACAGCTACAAGGCAAACTCTCCTTGGAGACCGAAGTATGGCTTTTCTTCGCCATCCTCTCGCAGTATGGATAGAGGCATCGGGCGACAGTCGGCTTATACCTTTATATATACATACGCATGCAGAGAAGATGCGGTGAAAAAACGTCGGGGTGTTGCACACCTTGCAAGAAAGTACTATCTTTGCGGCGTTAAATGAAAAAGAACAAGCGCTTGTGGCGTAATTGGTAGCCGCGCCAGACTTAGGATCTGGTGTCTCACGACGTGTAGGTTCGAGTCCTATCAGGCGCACACCCCAAAAACCTAATTGTCCGAATACGGGCAGTTAGGTTTTTGCTTTAGTTGGGAAGTCGAAACTCCCAGATGTTGCGCAGCAAGAAGATAATATTCCCAAGAAATACATTATCTTTGGATAAGATAAGCTGCATCTCAGCAAAATAATTAAGCAAGCTTATTATTCTGCTTTCGATTTGCATTATCTTTGCTTCCTATAAACCATACACAAATGGCAAACAAAAAAGCTATTAATATATTGGACAAGGATTACTTGTTGTGGGTTAAAGAACTTTGCAAGCGTTATCGCCAGAGCCAAATAAAGGCAGCGGTAAAAGTCAATAATGTAGTTCTACAATTCTATTGGGAACTTGGTAGAGATATTTACAATAACGCTGCAGAGAATATTTATGGAAGTAAATTCTACGCTACGCTGAGTCGTGACTTGCGCCATGAAATGCCTGATGCAGAGGGATTGTCGGAAAGAAATTTGCGCTATACCAAGAAGTTCTATTGTTTATACCAACAACGAGTAGAGAATTTGCAGCAACTTGCTGCAAAATCCAACAACGGAACATTGCAGCAACCTGCTGCAAAATCAGGCGATGGATATTCAACACAGGAAACCGCCATGCATATTTTGAACGATTTGTTTTCTGTTCCATGGGGACACCAAATGGTACTTATAGACAAGTGTTCGGGTGATGTTACCAAATCCTTGTTTTATGTGCAGCAAATTGTGGATAATGGCTGGAGTCGTTCCATGCTACTCAATTTCATAGGTACAAGTTTGTATGAACGTCAGGGCAAGGCTCTGACCAATTTCAAGAATACATTGCCAGAAATCGGAAGCGACTTGG
>CAVJRQ010000057.1:0-6438 GCA_963652075.1 Acutalibacteraceae bacterium | reverse complement strand
TGAAGCATCTTAGTAAAATAACACTATAAGTGTAAAGTAAATTCAGTCATAGTCAATGAAGCGGTTGCACCTGCAAACGTAAGTACTTGCATCGGTCAACGTAAGTACTTTCATGAGCCAACGTAAGTACTTACGTGAGCCATCGTAAGTACTTTCATCAGTCATCGTAAGTACTCTGAACGAACGGACTTTGATTAACGGCTGGTCAACGGTTGGTTAACCGAATAATCGCCACCCGGTTTTCGGACTGAGCCTTTATTTTATCCGTCTCTGTCTACAAGCCCTTCCGCTTGGCCTCGTTCCAGAGGTCGTCCATCTCCTGGAGCGACAAATCCTTCAAATCCTTTCCCTCCTTGATGGTATGTTCTTCCAAATAACCAAAGCGACGGATAAATTTCTGGTTCGTGCGTTCCAAGGCGTTATCCGGATTGATATGATAGAGGCGAGCCGCGTTAATGAGACTGAAAAGCACATCGCCAAACTCGGCTTCGGCCTTCTCTTTGTCCATCTTCTCCACCTCGGCCTGGAACTCGCCAATTTCCTCTTTCACCTTATCCCACACCTGTTCGCGTTGTTTCCAATCGAAACCCACATTCCGGGCTTTGTCCTGAATGCGATAGGCTTTGATGAGTGAAGGCAACGCGTCGGGCACACCGCTCAGCACGGTTTTGTTTCCTTCCTTTTCCTTCAGCTTCAACTGTTCCCAGTTCTGAATCACCATCTCTGCCGTCTCAGCCTTTGCCTCGCCAAACACATGGGGATGGCGGAATATCAGCTTCTCGCACAGGCGGTCGCAAACATCCTTTATGTCAAACTCGCCCTTTTCAGAGCCTATCTTAGCGTAGAACGCCACGTGCAGCAACACGTCACCCAGTTCTTTGCAGATATTCTTCCGGTCGTTTTTCATCAAAGCGTCGCACAGTTCGTACACCTCTTCGATGGTATTCGGCCGCAAACTTTCGTTCGTCTGCTTGCGATCCCACGGACATTTCACCCTCAGTTCGTCCAGTATGTCAAGGAAACGGCCAAAGGCCTCCAGTTTTTCTTCTCTTGTATGCATTCTTAGATTCTATCAAATATCGCTCACAAAGTTACTCATAATCATCCTTCCGCAATTTAATTGCACCGTTAATAAATCTTTTCTTGCACAAACCGTTTTTTATTCCTACCTTTGAATCGTTAACTTGAAATGAAAACCCATATCTACAATGAGAGGGATATTTGTATGCCTTATCACTCTGGTGTACTGCGCCTGTCTGTCCGTTGATACACACGCACAGAACAAGTACATCGTAACCCAATACAGTACGGAGGACGGACTGCCGCAGAAGACTGTCAACTCCGTGCAGCAAGACCATAGCGGATACATGTGGTTCGCCACGGGCAACGGCATCAGTCGCTTCGACGGCATCAACTTCACCAACTATCGGGCTCATCCTACAGACTCCATCAGCCTGTCGAGCAACCACATCAACTTGCTGAGAGAGGACAAGTACGGCTATTTCTGGATACTGAACTACGACAGTTACCTCTACCGGTTCAATCCAATGGACGGCATATTCCAGCGCATCTTCAGCGACGACAAACACAAAGTGAACACCATGAAGGTATTGTCCAACGGAGACGTGTGGGTGCATCTTGACGGAGGCGACCTCTGCCGCATCTGTACGGACAACCCCAAGAGGCTGGTCATCAGCCGCATTGCACACATTGAAGCGAACATCCTGTCCACTTTTACCAATGTAGACAAAGACGGAAACAGCAACGTCTGGTTTCTCACCGCCAGGAAACTCTATCAGTACAATACCGTCACCCGGAAGTTCACCTGTCACCTGATAGGCAACAGGCAAAAGCAGTTCTATTGCCAACGACGCTACGTCAACGATCTTCTTCTGGGTTCCGACGACGGACGTATCTATCGGTTCGACACGAGAAAGCAATGTTACTCGGTCATCCGGTTCCCCACGAAATCCCCCATCCGCAACATGAAAGGGTTCAGTAAGGATGAGATTATCGTCATCACCATGAACGACGGCTTCTTCATCCACAACCTGAAGACGAACAGTTACACGCATTATACCACCAAGAATCTGGGATTAACGAGCAACACCATCCGTATGTTCTTCGTGGACCAAAAGAATGACTTCTGGATTACGTACGAGAAACTCAGCACCATCTCGCACGTCAACCGGGCGCAGCAGAAGACGAGCCACTACACGATGAAGGACAAGAACAACGCCCCCGTCAAGTCCAATAAGCCGATACGCATTCTCGAGGGATTCGATGAGCTGATTCTGTTCCACTGCGAGGAAAACATCATCAACTACTACGATGCGGAAAGGAACGACCTTCGTCCACTGTTCCTCTCCTCCAACCCGGAGATTATCAGCTTCAATGAGCCGAATCAGGTGGTGCTTGACAAGCAGAAGAATCTATGGCTCACCAAGCAGAGCCAGGGACTCATCAAAGTGTCGTTCAAGAAAGACCTTTTCAACCTGCGAAGCCCCAACAGACAGGATATCTACGCCGCGGAAAACAAGTTGAGCTGTATATTCGAAGACTATACGAACAATCTGTGGGTGACCAATGAGATTGGAAACATCCGGGTTTATGACCCCGGCTACGGATTCAAGGGCTACCTCACGCAAGAGGGCAAACTGTCGAAAACAGCCGCAACGATGAACGTCATCACTTGCGCAGCGCAAGACCGTGAAGGCAACATCTGGTTGGGCACGAGAGATGACGGACTGATAGAGGTCACTCCCTCCCGTACCGCTTCGGATACCGGTTACCGCATCACGCGCCATCGCCACGACGACCGGAATCCCTACAGCGTGAGCAGCAACATCGTGCAGGCACTCTACCGCGACACCAACGACCGGATATGGGTGGGCACCTTTGAACGGGGACTGAACTATATAGAAAAGGATTCCCAAGGCAACGTACGTTTCATACATGCCGGAAACAAACTGAAGCACTACCCGGCAGCGGGAGACCGGGTACGTTGCATCGAATCGGACAAGAGCGGAAACCTGTGGGTAGGTACGGCCTCTGGAGTGGTACGGGGCGACCTTCGGCAGACGAACCCCGAAAAGATGGAGTTCCGTACCATACAACGTATACCGGGCAACGCCAAAAGTCTCAGCAACAACGATGTGTTCGACATTCACTTCACCCGTAGCGGAGAGCTCTACTTCGCCACTTTCGGAGGAGGACTGAGCCTGTTGCAATCCGACAAGGAGCAACAGCCCGTATTCAAGAACTTCACGAAGAGCGACGGACTGCCTTCGGACGTGTTGAAGAACATCCTGGAAGCGCCTAACGGTGACCTATGGATAGCCACGGAAGACGGATTGTGCCACTACACCGTTTCGACAAATAGTTTTGAGACCTACGACAGCCGTTTCTTCCCGTCAGACATCCAGTTTACGAACGAACGTGGCGTGTGCACGCACGACAGCCTCTTGATGTTCCCTACGGATCGCGGTCTGCTGACGTTCCGTCCACAAGACATCCGGAAAGACTCCACCCCCGTACAGTTGGCGTTCAGCCAATTCTTCATCAAAGGGAAAGAGATAAAACCGGGCGAAGGCGGAATCTTGCGTAAGGACATCGACAAGACCACCGCCCTCACGCTGTCCCATCGCGACAACTCGTTCACCTTCCATTTTGCCACGCTGGACATGAAATACCCTGAAAAGATACAATACGCCTACACGCTCGAGGGGTTCGACCATTGGACGAAAGCGCTCACGGCACGCACCGCCACCTACACCAACATACCCAAAGGAACTTACACGTTCCGTGTCCGTTCCACCAACAGCGACGGGCAGTGGGTAAACAATGAGCGGAGCATCCGGATTACCGTCAAACCCTCATTCTGGGAGTCGGCGTGGGGCATCGCCTTACTCGCCTTCCTCTTCGTGATTGTTTCACTGCTCACCACCTACATTTTCCTGTTGTTCTACAAACTGCGGTCGAAGATTTCCTTTGAGCGACAGCTCAACGAGATACGCACCAAGTTCTTCACGGATGTGGTGCACGAACTGCGCACACCGTTTACGCTCATCATCGCCCCGCTGGAGCATATCCTCTCCAAGAACACGGAACAGTTGCCGGACAATGTGTACCAGGATTTGAAACTGATACAGAACAATACGAAGCGGACAGTGAAGCTGATAAACCAGATTCTCGACTTCCAAAAGATACAGAGCGACAAGGTGCGCCTGTATGTGCAGCAAGTGGAAATCAACGCGTTCGTCAAACAGATTGCCGACAACTTCCGAAGTCTGGCGACGGAACAGGGTACGGACCTCAAGCTCAACTTGCCGGACAACCCCGTCACCCTGTGGATTGACTCCAACAAGATGGAGAACGTGATGTTCAACCTCATCTCCAACGCTTTCAAATATTCGCCCAAGGGTCGGGAGATTTCCATCAGCGTGAGCGAAACGGCCAAGGAAGTTGTCATCACCGTGAGCGACCATGGCTACGGCATTCCTGCAGAGAAGCAGACTTTGGTGTTCTCCCGTTTCGAGAACATCATCCACAACGAAGCGCTCAAGCAACCCAGCACCGGCATCGGGCTTGCCGTGGTGAAGGAGGTGGTGGAATCGCACAAAGGCTCTATTGACCTGAAGAGCACGGTCAACGAAGGCTCTACCTTCACCATCCACCTGCCTAAGGGAAAGGAACATTTCGACAAAGGGACGGAGTTTGTACTCGATAATTATGATTCCGCCACGAATCCCCAACAAGGTCTGGCTCAAGAAATATTGCAGGACGCGGAGGAGAAAGAGGTGGACGAGAACGTGGAGACCATCTTGGTGGTGGAAGACAACGACGAATTGCGCAGCTTCCTACAGAGCATCCTCTCCGAGCAGTTCTGTGTCATCACGGCAGCCAATGGCAAGGAGGGACTGAAAAAGGCACGTCTGAACTATCCCGACATGATTGTGAGCGACGTGATGATGCCCGAGATGGACGGACTGACGATGGTTAAACAGATTCGCGCCAACACGGAGATAAGCCATACGCCCATCATCCTGCTCACCAGCAAGTCGGCTGTGGAGAGCGAAATTGAAGGATTGAAACTGGGAATCGAAGACTACATCACCAAGCCATTCAGCGCCAGCCTGCTGAAAGCGCGCATCATCAACATCTTCGAGACACGCAAACGGATGCAGGCACTCTACTGTTCGCAGCTCATTGCACCAAGCGACAAAGCGGACAACTCGTACACGTTGGACGAAAAGAATTCAGACCTCGTCTCCAAGGAAGACCGTGCGTTGCTGAACAGCCTCATCAAGGCCATCAACGGTCACGACCCCGAGAAGGACTCCATCCACGAGGAGATAAAGCAGGCTACTGGACTGAGTGCATCCACTATCCTGAGGAAGATAAAGTTCATCACCGGCATGACCACCAACGAGTTCATCAAAAACGTACGCGTCAAGCGGGCCGCTGACCTGCTAAAGGGTCAGAGCGGCATGAACGTGAATGAGGTCGCCTTCCTCTGCGGGTTCAAGGACCAGCACTACTTCAGCAAATGCTTCAAGCAGGTCTATGGCGTTTCGCCCAAGGAGTACAAAGAAGAGAGTTCCGCCGAAACTATTCAGCGGTAGGTGCAGACGAGTCATCAAACCTCAAATAAGGCCTGAATTGCATTGAAAGGAGTTTTGTTGTGCTTCTTGGCTGTCTCGACATTTTACCAGGACTCTTTTGAGAGAGTCGATAAACCGTTTGTGCTATCCATGCCCAATCAAGCCGTTTGTTGCAATAGCAACCGCTTGCGTCATACACGACATCGTTTGACCGACATCTTGGTGCTGTGCAGATACTTACTACCGCTGAATAGTTACATCGGGTTAAAACTAAGTTAATTATCTGTAAAATAGAATCGGCACACTCCAGTAATTAAAACAAAAATCGTAATTTTGGCTCAATCAAAGATTATCCTTAATTCCGCAGGTTAAATATTCTGTTAGAGGGGATATTAGATGGCATGCCATTGTTAATTGGGAGCTTTTTGAAATAAACAAACAAAATTTTAAGGTTGAAGGATGGACATCACTAGATTAGACGTTTCTGGAGAATATACTGCGCAGCCTACTATACCCGGGGCTTCTGTTACCATTTTGGGCTTAGAACCCGGATTGTTCTGTGCTATTGTGAATGTGACCCATCTTCTTTTAGTGGCGATTACTCTTGTTTTGGCTTTTAAAGAGAAGGTTTCTTTACAGAGAAAAGTGTTAAACGTATTGTTGATTCTTATTTTCCCTGTTATCGGTCCCATTCTTTACCTCATTCTGAGGCATTATGTTTACCGTAATTCACAAAAGGATAATGCAGTTTCCGCGTGAATGTTTTTGGATGTTACGCTAAAATGCCGTAAACTTGCAGAAAAGAAAAACTGAGCGAATTATGATACTGAGCGTA
>CAVJRQ010000056.1:0-11207 GCA_963652075.1 Acutalibacteraceae bacterium | reverse complement strand
TACTTACGTTGCCCGATGAAAGTACTTACGTTGGCTCATGTAAGTACTTACGTTGACCGATGCAACCGCTTGCGTGACTCCAGTCCACCGTCCGGTCACGAAACCAGCGACGGCAACGCGCCGCACGCTTAGTGATTGCAGACCTTCGTGATGTCCACGGTGAAGTCGTCTTCACCGGTTGCCGGCATGAATTTGCCGCGGGCTTCGAGGAAGTCCACCAATTCCGCAGCCGTCATACCTTCGGCTGAGCATGTATAGAACCGTTCGTCGGCGCCGAAACGCGCGATAATCGCGTCAACGAGTTCTTGCTTTGTCGCATAACTGTTTCCCTCCATCATGTGGAGTACTTCGTGTCCATGGGTCATAACCGTATTCTCAATTTTTGTCCGGCAAATGTAGTTGGTTTTACCGACATAGAAAGCGATTGCGCAAGGAAAAAAGAACGGCAAGCGTCAGAGGCAAGCCTTCATGGCCTTGATGACTGCGGACGAGAAGCCATTGTGTTCCAATTCATTAATGCCTTTTATGGTGAGCCCTCCCGGGGTGGTCACCTTGTCAATCTCCACGGAGGGATGAGCCGTTTCGTCCGCAAGCAGCAGCTCCGCAGCACCTTTCACGGACTGCGCCACCATGCGACGGGCGGCGATGGGATAGATACCCATCTCCACGCCGGCCTGCATAGCGGCCTGAATGTATTTGAGCACGAAAGCGATGCCGCACGAAGTGAGCGCCGTGGTGGCGGCAATCTGCGCTTCGGGTATCAGCATGGCTACGCCCATCTCATCGAACAGGTCGACGAGGAAACGCTCCTGCTGAGGTGTCGCCTGATGAGCGGCTATCAGCGTCATGCTCTGCATACGCATGATGGCGGTGTTGGGAACGATGCGGAACATAGATAGCTCCACACCGGCATAAGCCCGCAACTTCGTGAAATCCACCCCTGCGGCTACGGAGACCAACACTTGGTTGGACTTGAGGGAGAGACCTCCCAGCACCTGTTCCATCAGCCAAGGTTTCACAGCCACGATGACGTAATCGGCATCCTTGGCGGCCTGACTATTATCGTTAGTGACCTGAATCCCCGGACAGTCCGCCTGAAGAGCCTTCAGTTTGCCTTCGCTGGGGTTAGACACACGGATATCCTTGGCCTGCACCAACGTGCCTTGCGCCATGCCGCGGGCGATGGCACCGCCCATGTTGCCCGCTCCGATAATCGCTATCTTCATCGCTTACAGTAATTTCTTCAACCGTTTGATAAACTCGTCCGCATCCTCGATGGTCAAGCACAAGGGCGGCAACAGGCGCAACACGTTCGTTCCGCTGGCACCGGTGAACACATGCTCGTCATGGATAAGTCGGGAACGAAGTTCCTTGATGGGTTCGTCAAATTCCAAACCAATCATCAATCCCCGTCCGCGCACTTCCTTGATTTGCGGAATCTTCTTCAGCTCCTCCATCAGGTGAGCACCCACTTTGGCGGCATTCTCGACAAGATGCTCCTGCTCGATGACATCAAGCACCGCCAAGGCGGCCGCACATCCCAAGTGGTTTCCGCCAAAGGTAGTTCCCAACTGGCCGTACACAGCCTCAAACTTGGGGCTGATGAG
Source organism: Acutalibacteraceae bacterium (assembly GCA_963652075.1). GTDB lineage: Bacteria > Bacteroidota > Bacteroidia > Bacteroidales > Bacteroidaceae > Phocaeicola_A. The sequence goes on along the minus strand of CAVJRQ010000056.1, from coordinate 9,600 downwards.
CACGCCGCTCATGGGGAATCCGTTGCCGATGCCCTTTGCCACGGTTATCAAGTCGGGACGGATGCCCGCATATTGGTGGGCGAAGAACTTGCCGCTACGGCCGTAACCGGACTGCACCTCGTCGAGGATGAGTACCGTGTCCGCCGCCGTACAGGCTTCGCGCAACTGGCGCATGAAGTCGTCACCGGGAATCCGGATACCTCCGACACCCTGGATGCCTTCGATGATGACAGCGCACACGTCTCCCTTTCCAAGCTCCGCCTTCACGGCATCGATGTCGTTCAGAGGCAGGTAGGTGACATGACCGTTTTTATTGATGGGAGCGGTCATCTTCGGATTGTCCGTCGCCTCAACCGCCAAGGAGGTACGTCCGTGAAAGGCTTTAGCGAAAGAGACAACCCGCGTGCGGCCGTTGTAGAAAGAGGCTAACTTCAAGGCGTTCTCGTTCGCCTCGGCACCGGAGTTGACCAAGAAGAGGGAATAATCCTCGTAGCCACAGGCCTTTCCCAAGCGTTCAGCCAATTCGCGTTGCAGTTTGTTCACCACGGAATTGGAGTAGAAGCCAAGGTTAGCGAGTTGTTCGCTCACCCGCTTCACATAATGGGGATGGGCATGACCGATGGAGATGACGGCGTGACCGCCGTAAAGGTCGAGGTACTCAACGCCTTTGTCGTCCCACACCCGACACCCTTTGCCCTTTACGATGTGGATGTCGTAGAGGGGATATACGTCAAATAGTTTCATTTGTATTCGTTTTTAATCAGTTACGCAATGCCGCGCTTCTCCTCCGGCATCAGAATGCGGAGGGTTTGAGGCGCAGTCCTACGGTCTCTTCCAGATTGAACATCAGGTTCATGTTGTGTACGGCCTGTCCGCTGGCACCCTTCAGCAGGTTGTCGATGCAGGAAACAATGAGCAGCTTGTTGCCGTGTTTCTCCAAGTGGAGGAGGCACTTGTTGGTGTTGACCACCTGTTTGAGGTCGATGTTCTTGTCCACGATATGCACGAAGGAGTCTTCGGCATAGTAGTCCTCGTACATCTTCACCAACTCCGGCAGCTCCACTTTGCTCTTCACCACGATGGTGGCAAAGATACCCCGGGGAAAGTCGCCCCGGTAAGGGATGAAGTCGATGTCGGCATCAAAACTGTTCTGCAGCTGCTTGAGCGACTGCCGTATCTCAGGGATATGCTGATGTTCAAAAGGTTTGTAGATACTCAGGTTGTTGTTGCGCCAGCTGAAGTGAGAGGTAGCCCCCGGTTTCACGCCGGCTCCCGTGCTGCCCGTGATGGCGTTCACCATGATGTCGTCATTGAGCATCAGGTGCTTGGCCAAAGGCAGCAACCCGAGTTGGATGCAGGTGGCGAAGCAACCCGGATTGGCCACATACTTGCTGTGGCAGATGGCACGGCGGTTCAGCTCGGGCAATCCATAGATAAAGTTGTGCTCGTCACTCTTGATGCGGTAGTCCATGGAGAGGTCGATGAGTTTCAGCTCAGCGGGCACATTGTGGCTCTCCAGGAACTTGCGGGTGTCGCCATGGGCGGTACAGAAGAAGAGCACGTCTATCTCATCCAAAGGCAAGGTGTCGGTAAACTCCATGTCCGTCTCACCGTACAAGCCTTCGTGCACGTCCGTCAACTTGTTGCCGGCATTACTGCTGCTGTTGACAAACACCAGTTCCACATCGGGATGATTGATCAGGAGGCGTATCAGCTCACCGGCCGTATAGCCTGCACCACCTATGATTCCAACTTTTATCATAACCTTGAATAGCTTTTGTTGTTTCTGTCATTAAATCTCTTCGTCCTTGTGATTGGCGTAGTAGACGCGCAGAGGCGTGGAGGTCACTTTGATGAATCCCTTGGCATCCTCGGCGGTCCAGCCTTTCTGCATCTCGCCATACTCCCCGAACTTGGTCTTCACCAGGTCGTCTTTCGAGTCGACCCCTACGGTAGAGAAAGAGAGCGGACGGAGTTCCAGGATGGCCGTACCGTTGACGTTGCGCTGCGACTCCTGCAACATGGCTTCGATGTCGCGCATCACCGGCTCCAGGTACTGGCTCTCGTGGAGGAACATGCCGTACCAGTTGGCCACTTGGTCTTTCCAGTATTGCTGCCACTTGCTCAGGGTATATTTCTCCAGGAAGCGGTGCGCACCGATAATCAGCATCGGAGCGGCGGCCTCGAAACCTACGCGTCCCTTGATACCGATGATGGTGTCACCCACGTGCATGTCGCGTCCGATGCCGTAAGCGGCACCAATCTCTTCCACCTTCTGGATGGCCTTGATGGGGTCGTCGAACCGCTCGCCGTTGACCGCTTTCAGTTCACCCTTCTCGAAGGTGAGGCTCAGCTGCTCCGAACCCTCCTTGGTGACATGTTTCAGGTAGGCACTCTCGGGCAATCCCTGTCTGGAGTCGAGTATCTCGCCGCCACAGATGGAGGTGCCCCACAATCCCACGTTATAGGAATACTTCAGTTTGGCGAAGTCGGCCTCGAAGTCGTGGTCGTTGAGGTACTTAATCTCCTGCTCGCGCGAGAGAGCCATATCACGGGTCAAGGTGATGATTTCCACTCCGGGAGCCATCACCAAGAAAGTCATGTCGAAACGAATCTGGTCGTTGCCCGCACCCGTAGAGCCGTGGGCGATGGCATGCGCACCAATCTCGTTGGCATAGCGGGCAATGGCAAGCGCCTGGAAGATACGCTCCGAGCTGACGGATATGGGATAGGTTCCGTTACGCAGGACATTACCGAACACCATGTACTTCAAGCTCTTTGCATAGTACTCCTGGGTCACGTCGAGTGTCACGTACTTGGTTGCGCCCAACTTGTAGGCGTTCTCCTCGTTCTTGCGCAACTGCTCGGCACTGAAACCGCCCGTGTTGGCACACGCCGCATACACTTCATAACCCTTTTCCTTTGCCAGATACATCACGGTAAAGGAGGTATCCAACCCGCCGCTGAAGGCGACGACCACTTTCTTTTTCTCTTCCATATCTATATATCTCTTTTTTCTAATTCCGTCTCTTACACTATATATACTTATTCCCCACCCGTCTACATCCGATTGATGTCGTCCACCAAATTCGGTGTCACGTCATCCTTATGTTTTTCCGGGTCGTAGAGCATGGCGGTGCAGATGCAATAGCGACGCTCCGTGCGTTCCAGCACATCGTGGTTGCAACATCCCTCGCAGCCTTTCCAGAACGAGTCGTCGTTGGTCAGTTCGGCAAAGGGAACAGGCACATAGCCCAACTCCGTGTTGATTTTCATCACGGCACCGCCGCTCGTCAAGCCAAACAGCTTGGCATGCGGCCAGCGCAGACGCGAAAGGGTGAAAGCCGCCTTCTTGATGCGCTTGGCAAGTCCCTGTCCACGGAACTTCTCCACCACGATAAGTCCGGAGTTGGCCACATATTGTTTGTTGCCCCAACTCTCGATGTAGCAAAATCCGGCGAACTCGTTGCCGCACAGGGCGATGATGGCCTTTCCCTCCTTCATCTTCTGGGCTACATACTCATGCGTACGTTTGGCGATACCCGTGCCGCGCACCTTGGCAGCCGCGGTAATCGTTTCCAAAATCGTGTCAACATAAGCCTCGTGTGAGGCGTCGGCAACCATAACATCTATTTGTTGTTGATCCATTGTTTAATAATCTATATCCTTTTATTGTATATGTTACTTGATATTCGGAATGACTTCGGAGAGCGCGCGAATCAGGTTCTGACGTTCAACGCCCTCGCGCATCACCAGCAGGATGGTGTCGTCACCGGCTATCGTACCGATGATTTCATAGAACTCTTTCGTGTCAATGTCGTAAGCCAAAGAGCTCGCGTAGCCCGGACGCGTACGAATCACCGCAATGTTGCCCGAGAAGTTGATGGAGACAAATCCGCCCAGCACCACTTGCGCATTCATCGTATGCACCTCGTCGGCATGATGGTAGAGCGAATTGTTTGGCAACACGTAGACATACTGTCCGTTGGGACCCGAGGCTTTCGCCACCTTCAAGCACTTCAAGTCGCGCGACAAGGTGGCCTGTGTGAGCCTATAGCCGTTCGCCTCCAGCTCGTGCAACAGTTCATCCTGACTTCCCACCCGCTTATTGGCAATAATCAGCTTTATCGCCTGTAGCCGTTCATTTCTATCTTGCTTCATCGAATATTTATTCTAAAACGGCTGCAAATTTATCGCTTTATTTAATATGTTATGCATAAAGGAGGCAATATTTTTGCATAATGCTGCATTTTCTTGGGATATGACGTGCATGTAGATGAATATTCATTCACAGAGAGAACGTACGGGCACAGGTCATCATACCGAACGGCTACAACACCTCTTCATATTACTGATAATCAGTAACTTTCATATCGTACGACTATAGACCCTTATGTCGTACGACTATAACACCTAATGACGTACGTCTATAGCACCTAAGGACGTACGACTATAGACTCTAACGTCGTACGACGTTATAATGCATTGGCAATGAGACAACTATAAGATACTTTACCTTATACTTTTCCTGTCCTTTTACTGAACAACTTTACCCGGTTGTAAAGTCTTTACCGGACGACTTTACAACTCAGCGTATCCGGCAATGTGCGTAAAGGAGGAAAAAGCAACGTAATAATTACCTCTTTCCCTAAAGAAAAGCAAAAAGACCATATTTTAGTCAGAAAAACCTGTTCCGTTCACATTTCTTTTACTACCTTTGACCAATCAAAAGGTTGAAGAACCTGAATAGTTACATAAACGTTTTTGAATATCATGAAAGACATGCAGTTTTTTGCCGTCGACTTAGGAGCGACAAGCGGCAGAACGATTATCGGCACTTTGTCCCAAGGCAAACTTGACCTGCGGGAACTGACCCGTTTCTCTAACCCCATTATCGAGACAGGCGGACATTTCTACTGGGACATCTATGCGCTGTACAACGAGATTATCACGGGTCTGAAAAAGGTTGCCCAGGAAAATATACCTATCCAGTCAATCGGTATCGACACGTGGGGAGTCGACTTTGTGTTCGTAGGCAAGGACGGGGCTCTGCTCCGCAATCCCTATTGCTACCGCGACCCGCACACGGTGGGTGCGCCCGAGGAGTACTTCAAGCAGATTCCCCGCGAGAAGGTGTACGACATCACGGGCATTCAGATTATGAATTTCAATTCGCTGTTCCAGCTATATACGCTGCACCGCAACAAATGTTCCGCCCTGGAGGCTGCCGACAAGATTCTCTTCATGCCGGACGCACTCTCCTATATGCTGACGGGGAATATGGTGACGGAGTATACCATCGCCTCCACTTCGCAGATTCTGAACCCGCGCACCAAACGCTTCGAGCAGGAGCTGCTGGATGTAGTGGGCGTGAAGGAGGAGCAGTTCGGCAAGTTCGTCTTCCCGGGAGAGCAAGTGGGCGTACTCAGCGAAGAGGTGCAACAGATGACGGGACTGGGAGCGATTCCGGTGATAGCCGTTGCCGGTCACGACACGGCTTCGGCGGTGGCTGCCGTGCCTGCGCAAAACGAACGGTTCGCCTATCTGAGTTCAGGCACCTGGTCACTGATGGGCATCGAAGTGAAGGATGCCATCATCAACAAGGAGAGTTTCGACCGCAACTTCACCAACGAGGGAGGCATCGAGGGAACGACGCGTTTCCTGAAGAACATCTGCGGCATGTGGCTGTTGGAGCGTTGCCGCAAGGAATGGGAGGCTACCAACAACTATTCATACTCCGAACTGATTGACGCGGCTCTGGCCGTGAAGGCATTCCGCAGTGTCATCAACCCCGACGCACCCTGCTTTGCCAACCCGACCTCCATGATAGAGGCCATCAAGCATTATTGCAGCGAAACGGGACAACCCATACCGGAGAGCTACGGAGAGATTACCCGTTGCATCTTCGACAGCTTGGCCCTGCGCTACCGTCAGGTGTTCGGTTACATGCAGAGCATGGCCCCGTTCAAGATAGAGCGTCTCCACGTCATCGGCGGAGGTTCGCGCAACAATTTGCTCAACCAGTTTACCAGCAATGCGGTGGGTGTGCCTGTGACGGCGGGACCGTCGGAGGGTACGGCCATCGGCAACATCATGTTGCAAGCCAAAGCGGCCGGACTGGTAAAGGACATCCAGGAGATGCGCCAGCTGATTGGTTCGTCCATCGAGCTGACAAACTTCGTGCCCGAGCACGCCGAGGAATGGGACAAGGCTTATGAGCATTATCTCCACTTCTACCGCGAAGACATTTAATGGCATATATAATAAGGTAAGACGAAACACGAATACCAAATACTAACTTCTAAATTTATAATCATGAAAGAGGAATTGATTAAAAAAGCGTATGATATTGCGGCTGAGCGTTACGCAGCCATGGGTATCGATACAAACAAAGTGCTGGACCAACTACAGAAGGTTTCCATCTCGCTCCACTGCTGGCAAGCGGACGACGTGGCAGGTTTTGAATCAACCGGTTCACTGACCGGCGGCATCCAAGCCACAGGAAACTATCCGGGCAAGGCACGCAATATGGAGGAGTTGCGGGCGGACATCCTGAAGGCCGCTTCGTACATCCCGGGCAAGCACCGCCTGAACCTGCATGAAATCTACGGTGACTTCGGTGGCAAGTTCGTTGACCGCGACCAGGTAGAGCCGAAGCATTTCGAGAGCTGGATGCAGTGGAGCGCCGAGACAGGCATGAAGCTGGACTTCAACTCCACTTCGTTCTCACACCCTAAGTCGGGCGACCTCTCTTTGGCTAACCCCGACAAGGGCATCCGTGACTTCTGGATTGAGCACACCAAACGTTGCCGTGCCATCGCCGAAGAGATGGGTAAACGCCAGGGCGACCCGTGTATCATGAACCTGTGGGTACACGACGGCAGCAAGGACATCACCGTAAACCGCATGAAATACCGTGCGCTGTTGAAAGACTCTTTGGACCAAATCTTCGAGAAGGAGTACAAGAACATGCGCGACTGCATCGAGTCGAAGGTGTTCGGTATCGGACTGGAGAGCTACACCGTAGGTTCCAACGACTTCTACATTGGCTACGGCGTGCAGCACCAGAAACTGATTACACTGGACACGGGTCACTTCCACCCGACGGAGAGCGTTGCCGACAAGGTTTCTTCCCTGCTGCTCTTCGTGCCTGAGCTGATGTTGCACGTCAGCCGCCCGGTTCGTTGGGATTCCGACCACGTAACCATCATGGACGATCCTACGGTTGAGCTGTTCCAGGAAATCGTTCGTTGCGACGCTTTGAACCGCGTACACATCGGGCTCGACTACTTCGACGCTTCCATCAACCGCATCGGTGCCTACGTCATCGGTACACGCGCCGCACAGAAGTGCATGTTGCGCGCCCTGTTGGAGCCGCTGGCCAAGTTGCGCGAGTACGAGGCCAACGGACAGGGATTCCAGCGTCTGGCCCTGCTCGAAGAGGAGAAAGCCATGCCTTGGAACGCCGTATGGGATATGTTCTGCTTGAAGAACAACGTGCCCGTGGGCGACGAGTTCATCGGCGAGATAGAGAAGTACGAAGCTGACGTGACCTCTAAGAGATAAGATTCTTTTATACCAAAAATTGAGTAAGGAGGCTGCGCCAAGGGCTGAATCGTCTTTGTCCTTGTGCGCGGCCTTTTCAATAAGAACTATAGTATGGAAATCGTTTTAGGATTACTGATTATAGCCATCGGCGCGTTCTGCCAATCGAGCAGCTACGTTCCCATCAACCGCGTGAAGAACTGGAGCTGGGAATCCTTCTGGATTGTACAGGGCGTGTTCGCCTGGTTGATATTCCCGTTCTTGGGAGCCCTGTTGGCCGTGCCGGCCGGGAGCTCGCTGTTCGAGGTGTATGCCGAGCATCCTACCGACACCCTGTGGACCATCTTCTTCGGTGCGTTGTGGGGCGTGGGAGGTCTCACCTTCGGTCTCTCCATGCGCTACTTGGGCGTGGCGTTGGGACAGTCCATCGCCTTGGGTACATGCGCCGGATTGGGTACGATACTGACACCTGTCTTCACGGGCAAGACCGGTGACCTGACGGCTCCCGTCATCGTGGGAGTGGTTGTCACCTTGGTCGGCATCGGCATCATCGGACTGGCAGGCAGCATGAAGTCCGCCGCCCTTAGTCAAGAAGAGAAGGAGAAGGCGGTGAAAGACTTCAACTTCACCAAAGGCATCATCGTAGCCCTGTTGGCAGGATTCATGAGCGCCTGCTTCAGCATCGGACTTGGCTTTGGCGAACAGCTCTGTTTCGCCGAGAGCGCGGACATCTACCGCACGTTGCCAGCCACCTTCATGGTCACATTCGGAGGCTTCCTCACCAATGCGGTGTACTGCTTCTACCAAAACTCGAAGAACAAGAGTTGGGGCGACTACGGGAAGAGCTCGCTCTACGCGAACAACATCCTCTTCTGCGCCTTGGCGGGTGTGCTGTGGTACAGCCAGTTCTTCGGACTGAGCTTAGGCAAGGGATTCCTTACCTCCTCACCCGTACTGCTCACCTTCTCCTGGTGCATCCTGATGTCGCTCAACGTCACGTTCTCCAACGTATGGGGCATCATCCTGAAGGAGTGGAAAGGTTGCTCACCGAAGACCATTGCGGTGTTAATCGCAGGATTGGTGGTACTGATTGTCTCCTCCTTCCTCCCGCAGTTACTTAAATAATGTACGAACAGAAAACGAACTTAGATAGAAAACAATGAAATCGATTTTGGAAAACCGTCCCGACTTGGCTCGGGAAGTAAACAAAGTGGCCGAAGTGGCCGGATACCTTTGGCAAAAGGGCTGGGCAGAGCGCAATGGCGGCAACATCACCGTCAACATCACGGAGTATGTGGACGATGAGATTCGCCAAATGCCGGCCATCAGCGAGCCGAAAGAGATTGGCGCTACCCTGCCCAACCTCAAGGGCTGCTACTTCTATTGCAAAGGAACGAACATGCGCATGCGCGACCTGGCACGCTGGCCGATGGACAACGGCAGCATCATCCGCATCCTCGACGACTGCGCACACTACGTGATTATCGCCGACAAGCCCGTGCGTCCCACCTCGGAGCTCCCGTCACACTTGAGCGTACACAACTACCTCATCGGCAAGGGTTCGCCCTACAAGGCATCGGTACACACCCACCCCATCGAGTTGGTAGCGTTGACGCACTGCAAGAAGTACTTGGAGAAAGACGTTGCCACACGCATGTTGTGGAGTATGATTCCGGAGACGAAGGCGTTCTGTCCACGCGGTTTGGGCATCATCCCCTACAAGTTACCCAGTTCTGTAGAGTTGGCAGAAGCCACCATCAAGGAGTTGGCCGAGTACGACGTAGTGATGTGGGAGAAGCATGGCGTGTTCGCCGTGGACTGCGACGTGATGCAGGCATTCGACCAGATTGACGTGCTCAACAAGTCCGCCCTCATCTACATCGCCGCCAAGAACATGGGATTCGAACCCGAAGGCATGAGCGACGAGCAGATGAAGGAGATGAGCGTAGCGTTCAACCTGCCGAAATAAGAGCTTCATCATCGCAAGCGGTTGCATCGGACAACGTAAGTACTTACATGAGCCAACGTAAGTACTTTCATCGGGCAACGTAAGTA
>CAVJRQ010000055.1:0-16994 GCA_963652075.1 Acutalibacteraceae bacterium | reverse complement strand
AGCGGTTTTCTTTTCTTCGCTCATTTAGTTATCACTCGAAATGTCGGATGAACCACTTTATAGACAAAATACAGACAAGCCTGTCGGCAGTGAAACACTCTTCACTATCGACAAGCTATCATTTATGTCCGCTAATTTGATACTAACGGAAGTTAAATGGGTCAGTCCGAAAACCCGGTGGCGATTATTCGGTTAACCAACCATTGACCAACCGTTAACTGACCGTTAACTGGCCGTTAACCAAAGTCCGTTTGTTCGGGGAGGGGGATCTAACGTCGTACGACCATAGTACCTAATGACGTACGTTTACTACCCCTCATGTCGTACGACTATAGAACCTTATGTCGTACGTGATTATTCCTGTTTTACTGTACACTTTCTCTCTTCATTTACTGAAACTGTAGACACATTAAGTCGGGATGGAATTTCCACCGGGTTTTCGGACTGACCAGGATGATGCCGACAAACCGACGAGCCGTTCTCTCGAAAAACGATGTTTCGAGAGAACGGCTCGTCTATATTAAAGCATGAAAGACCTTCGGATTATTTGTACTCAGACCAGCTCTTGATGGCGATGTCGTTGATGTCAAGCGTGCAGAAGGCACGAATGAAAGCACTTGCCAAGCGGGCGTTGGTAATCAAAGGTATGTTCAGGTCGATGGCGGCACGACGAATCTTGTAGCCGTTGTCCAACTCCCCGGCGGAGAGGTTCTTCGGGATGTTCACAACCATATCTATCTCCCGGTTGTGGAGCATCTCCAAGGCTTGCGGCTGTAGGTTCTCGCTCGGCCAGTGAACCAAGGTATTCTCCACGCCATTGTCCGTCAGGTAACGTGACGTACCACCGGTAGCGAAGAGCTTGTAGCCCTTCTTCACCAACAGACGGGCAGCGTCCAGCATATCGGCCTTCTGCTTTGCCGTACCGGTAGAAAGCAGGATATTCTTCTCGGGAATACGCTGACCGACGGAAAGCATGGACTTCAGGATGGCACAAGAGGTGTCGTCACCCAAGCAACCTACCTCACCCGTAGAGGCCATGTCCACACCCAACACAGGGTCGGCCTTCTGCAGACGGTTAAACGAGAACTGCGATGCCTTGATGCCCACGTAATCGAGTTCGAAGAGGTTCTTGTTGGGTCGCTCTACCGGCAAACCCAGCATCACCTTCGTAGCCAGTTCAATCAAGTTTATCTTGAGTACCTTGCTGACGAACGGGAAACTGCGTGACGCACGCAGGTTGCACTCGATAACCTTGATATCGTTTTCACGCGCCAGATACTGAATGTTGAATGGACCGGAGATGTGCAGTTCTTTGGCAATCTGCCGCGAGATGTGTTTGATACGGCGTACGGTCTCCACATAGAGTTTCTGTGGCGGGAACTGTATGGTAGCGTCACCGGAGTGCACACCGGCATATTCGATATGCTCGCTGATAGCGTAGGCGATAATCTCACCATCCTTAGCCACGGCATCCATCTCCACCTCCTTGGCGTGTTCGATGAAGCTGCTCACTACTACAGGGTGTTTCTTCGACACGTTGGCAGCCAGTTTGAGGAAGCGTTCCAACTCATCCTGGTTAGAGCATACGTTCATGGCGGCACCCGACAACACGTAGGAAGGACGTACCAATACAGGGAATCCGACCTCGGAGATGAACTCGTTGATATCCTCCATAGAGGTCAACTCACGCCAAGCGGGCTGATCCACGCCGATGCGGTCGAGCATTGCGGAGAACTTCTCACGGTCTTCGGCATTGTCGATGCTCTTGGCGGTAGTACCCAAGATGTGTACCTTCTGCTGGTCAAGTCGCATGGCGAGGTTGTTCGGTATCTGTCCACCGGTGGAGACAATCACGCCGAAGGGGTTCTCCAAGTCTATAATGTCGAGCACACGCTCAAAGGTAAGTTCATCGAAGTAGAGGCGGTCGCACATGTCATAGTCCGTAGACACGGTCTCGGGATTGTAATTGATCATCACGCTGCGATAACCCTCCTTACGTATGGTGTTCAACGCTTGCACGCCGCACCAGTCGAACTCTACGGACGATCCGATGCGGTAAGCGCCCGAACCCAACACGATGATGGAGCGGTGGTCGCCCACATACTTCACATCGTTGGCTATGCCATTGTAGGTCAGATAGAGGTAATTGGTCTGTGCCGGATATTCGGCCGCCAAGGTATCAATCTGTTTCACCACCGGCAGGACGCCCAGTGACTTACGGAAATTGCGGACTACCATGATGGCGTCTTCCATCTCCTCTACCTGTTCCAGCCCGAAGGCACGGGCAATCTGGAAGTCCGAGAAGCCCTGCACTTTTGCCTTACGCAAGAGTTCCACATCGGTGAAATCGGATATCTGTCCACCGCTGATACGCGGTCCCCAGCTCTCCAACTCGTGCATGGTGCGCACGATGTTCATCAGTTTCTGCAAGAACCACTTGTCTATCTTGGTCAGTTCATGGATTTGGTCTATGGTGTATCCGGCACGCATAGCCTTGCTGATGACAAAGATACGTTTGTCGGTCGGCTCGCGCAACGACTTGTCAATGTCCGGGATAACCAGTTCCTTGTTGCCCACGAAACCGTGCATGCCCTGGCCAATCATACGGATACCTTTCTGGATAGCCTCCTCGAACGTGCGGCCGATAGCCATCACCTCTCCTACCGATTTCATGCTGGAGCCCAACTCACGGTCTACACCACGGAACTTACCCAAGTCCCAACGGGGAATCTTGCAGACCACATAGTCCAGTGCCGGCTCGAAGAAAGCGGAGGTCACCTTGGTGACAGAGTTCTTCAGGTCGAACAGTCCGTAGCCCAATCCCAACTTGGCCGCCACGAAAGCCAAAGGATAACCGGTGGCTTTGGATGCCAAGGCGGACGAACGGCTCAAGCGGGCGTTCACCTCTATCACGCGATAGTCTTCCGACTCGGGGTCAAAGGCGTACTGCACGTTACACTCACCCACAATGCCGATATGACGGATGATGCGGATAGCCAGTTCGCGCAACTTATGATATTCCTTGTTTGTCAGTGTCTGTGAAGGAGCGATGACGATACTCTCGCCGGTGTGGATACCCAGCGGGTCGAAGTTCTCCATGTTACATACGGTGATGCAGTTGTTGAAACGGTCGCGCACCACTTCGTACTCTATCTCTTTCCAGCCCTTCAGGCTCTTCTCCACCAACACCTGGGGAGAGAAGGAGAAGGCCTTCTCGGCCAGTTTGTTCAGTTCTTCCTCATTGTCGCAGAAGCCCGATCCCAAGCCACCGAGAGCATATGCGGCACGGATGATGACCGGGTAGCCCAACTCCTTGGCAGCCTTGCGTGCGTCCTCTATGTTCTCAACCGCCTCACTCTTGATGGTCTTGATGTTGATTTCGTCCAGCTTCTTGACAAAGAGTTCGCGGTCTTCGGTGTCGATGATAGCCTGCACCGGAGTACCAAGTACCTCTACGTTATATTTTTCGAGGGTACCGGCCTTGTACAACTGCACGCCACAATTCAGCGCGGTCTGTCCTCCGAACGCCAACAGGATGCCGTCGGGACGTTCCTTCTGGATGACTTTCTCCACAAAGAACGGTGTGACGGGGAGGAAATAGATTTGGTCGGCCACGCCCTCGCTGGTCTGCACCGTAGCGATGTTCGGGTTTATCAATACCGTCTGGATGCCTTCTTCTTTCAAGGCTTTCAACGCCTGCGATCCTGAATAGTCAAATTCACCTGCCTCACCAATCTTCAAGGCACCGGAACCAAGCAGCAATACTTTCTTTATGTTTTCTTTCATTTCGATTCGTCAATTAAATGGTGATTAAAGCAGTTTCACAAACTCGTCGAACAGGAATTCCGTGTCCGTAGGACCGCTGGCGGCTTCGGGGTGGAACTGTGCGGAGAACCAAGGTTTAATCTTGTGACGGATACCCTCGTTGGAGCCGTCGTTCATGTTGACGAACAACGGTTCCCAGTCCGCGCCAAGGGTATTGTTGTCCACCGCATAGCCATGGTTCTGACTGGTGACGAAACACTGCTCTGAGCCTACCCGTCTGACAGGTTGGTTGTGACTACGGTGTCCGTACTTCAGTTTGTAAATCTTGGCTCCACCCGCCTTAGCGAGCAGTTGGTTACCCATACAGATTCCGAAAATAGGTTTGTCCGAGAGCGACATGGACTTGCGGATATTCTGCACCGCCTCATCGCAAGTGTCCGGGTCGCCCGGTCCGTTGGAAATGAAGAGCCCGTCATAATCCAAAGTGGTGAAATCATAGTTCCAGGGCACGCGGATGACGGTAACGTCGCGTTTGAGCAGACAGCGGATGATATTGGTCTTCACACCGCAATCCACGAGCACCACTTTCTTCTTGTCCTTGCCCTCATTATACCGGATGACCTCCTTGCACGAAACCTTGTCCACATAGTTCACGCCGGAATATTCGGCTTGCGGCACATTGTCAGGTTCGTCGTCGAAGAGTATCTTCCCCATCATCACGCCATGTTCGCGCAGCACCTTTGTCAGTTCACGGGTATCTATGCCCGTGATGCCGGGCACTTGCTCGCGCTTCAGCCAGTCGGCAAGGCTCTCCACCGCATTCCAATGACTATATTCATAACTATAGTCGCTCACGATTATCGCCTCGGCATGAATTTTCTCACTCTCCATGAAAGTGGCAAGTCCATTGGGCTCGATAGTAAAGGGTGGAACTCCATAGTTGCCTACCAACGGATAGGTCAAGGTCATCAGCTGACCGGCGTAAGAGGGGTCCGTGAGGCTTTCGGGATACCCGGTCATGGCAGTGTTGAACACCACTTCACCTGCTACGGGTTTCTCATAACCGAATGATTTCCCGTGGAAGCGGGTTCCATCATCGAGGACTAATGTTACATTTCTCATTTCAGATATCTTATTTCTTGGATTGATAAACTTGTTCTATATAATTGATGAATGCCTGGTTGACCAACTTCACACCGCCCGGCGTGGGATAGTCGCCCGTGAAATACCAGTCGCCCGTGTGGTTGGGGCAAGCTTCGCGCAAGCCTTCGCGCGTTTGGTAAACAATCTCTATCTTGGCATGGATGCCCGCCGGAGTAAGCAGCTCCACCATCTTGGTCGAGATTTCCTCATCGGTGAAGGGGGCGTAAATCTCCTTCACGTAGTTCACCATCTGTTCTTTGGGCAATGCCATCTGCGCCTTCGCCTTTTGGTAAACCTCCTCCATCACGTTCTGCATGCCACGGTCTTTCAGCAATTCGACGGCGGCCTTGAAGGCGATGAACTCACTCATCTTGGCCATGTCGATGCCGTAATAGTCGGGGTAGCGTACCTGAGGTGACGAGGAAACGATGACAATCTTCTTCGGACGCAAGCGGTCGAGAATCTTGATGATGCTCTGTTTCAGCGTTGTGCCGCGCACGATGCTGTCGTCAATAACCACCAGGTTGTCCACGCAGGGCACCAGACTTCCGTAGGTCACATCGTAGACATGGGCAGCCAAGTCGTTGCGACTGTTGCCCTCGGCGATGAAGGTACGCAGCTTGATATCCTTGATGGCGACCTTCTCGCTGCGGATACGCATGGAGAGGATTTTCTCCAGCTCCTCGTGCTCGGGCTTGTGGCCAAGAGCCTCAATCTTACGAATCTTCAGTTGGTTCAGATAGTTGTCGAAGCCTTCGAGCATGCCATAGAACGCCACCTCGGCGGTGTTCGGTATGAAGGAGAAGACAGTATGTTCGAGGTCGTTGTCCACGGCCTTCAGAATCGGTTCAACCAGTCGCTCGCCCAGTTTCTTGCGTTCTTTGTAGATGTCCGAATCACTACCGCGACTGAAGTAGATGCGTTCAAACGAGCATGCCCGTATGGTTTTGGGTTCGTTCACCTGCACCAGTCGCATCTTGCCGGCCTTGCTCATCAGCAACGCCTGTCCGGGCATCAGTTCGTGGATAGCGTCAATGGGCAGGTCCAAGGCCGTCTGTATCACGGGACGCTCGGAAGCCAGCACCATAATCTCGTCATCCATGTACCAGAAGGCGGGACGGATGCCCCAAGGGTCGCGCAGGGCGAAAGACTCGCCGCTACCGGTCAGTCCGCAGATGACATAACCGCCGTCCCACTGCTTGCTGGAGGTGCGGATGACATTGGCCAGGTCGATATTGGCCTCGATGGACTGCGTCAGTTCGATGCCCGTTTTCCCTTCCGCTTTATATTGTTGATAGAGGCGTTCCACCTCCCGGTCGAGACGGTGTCCCACCTGTTCCAACATGATGTAGGTATCCGAGTAGATGCGCGGATGTTGTCCGTCCGCCGTTATCTCTGCGAACACCTCATCCACGTTCGTCAGGTTGAAATTGCCGCAGAGCGACAGGTTCTTGGCTCGCCAGTTGTTGCGACGGAGGAAAGGGTGTACGTAAGAGATGCCGCTCTTTCCGGTCGTGGAGTAGCGCAAATGCCCCATATACAACTCTCCGGCAAAGGGGAGACAACGTTGTGCGAACTCCGCGTCATGAAGTTGATCTTGGGTCAAATCCCTGAACTTACTCTGTACCGTAGCGAATATCTCCGTTATGGCTCCCGTTCCCAACGCACGCTCACGGAACATGTATTCCTCGCCTGGGTTCGCCTGCAGTTTCACGCAAGCCAATCCGGCACCCTCCTGTCCGCGGTTATGCTGTTTTTCCATCATCAGATAGAGTTTGTTGAGTCCGTACATCCACGTGCCGTACTTCCGCTGGTAATACTCCAACGGTTTCAGCAGACGTATCTGCACCACTCCGCACTCATGCTTCAACTGTTCCATAGAACTTTCTTAGTTATTCCTGTATCTTTTACCTTATATTAATATATGTATATCCTACTCTACCGTCACGGACTTGGCCAAGTTACGCGGACGGTCTACATCCTTACCCTTGCATACGGCGATGTAGTACGCCAACAACTGCAACGGAATGGTGGTTATCAACGGCTCCAGGCACTCTGGTGTCTGGGGCAATTCGATGTAATCGTCCACCAATTTGGGTATGTCCGTGTCACCTTCCGTAACCAAGGCAATCACTTTGCCCTTGCGCGCCTTCACCTCCTGGATGTTGTTCACCACCTTCTCGTACATGGCGTTCTTCGTAGCCAGCACCACTACAGGCATCTCCGCATCAATCAAAGCAATCGGTCCGTGTTTCATCTCCGCGGCCGGATAGCCTTCGGCGTGGATGTAGGAAATTTCTTTCAGCTTCAGCGCGCCTTCCAAGGCTACGGGATAATTATATCCTCTGCCCAGATAAATAAAATTGTGTGCGTAGGTAAATATGCGCGACAACTCGGCAATCTTTTGGTTATTGCTGAGCACCTGCTTCATCTTGGCCGGAATCAGGGTCAACTCCTGCACCATCTCCAAGAACTGTTCTTCCGTAATGCTTTTCTTCTCCTTGGCCAATGTCAGGGCGAGCATGGTCAGTACCGTCACCTGTCCGGTAAACGCCTTGGTGGACGCCACGCCTATCTCCGGACCCACATGGATGTATGAGCCTGTGTGGGTACTACGGGGGATGGACGAACCGATGACGTTGCAGACTCCATAGATGAAGGCACCGTGCTTCTTGGCCAGCTCAACCGCAGCCAAAGTGTCGGCGGTCTCACCGGACTGGGAGATGGCTATTACCACATCCTCCTTGAAGATGACCGGGTTGCGGTAACGGAACTCCGACGCGTACTCCACTTCAACAGGGATGCGGCAAAGTGTCTCAATCAGTTGCTTGCCTATCAACCCGGCATGCCACGAAGTACCGCAAGCCACGATGATGAAGCGACGGGCGTTGAGCAGTTTCTCCTTATAGTCTATTACGGCCGAGAGGGACACATTGGTTCCATCCACGCTGACGCGCCCACGCATGCAGTCGTTGATGCAATCCGGCTGTTCAAAGATTTCCTTCAGCATGAAGTGCGGATAGCCGCCTTTCTCCAACTGTCCCAAGTTCATCTCCACAGTCTGCACCTCAGGGTTCATCTTCACATTGTCCAGGTCGACAACCTCCAGCTCATGCCCTCTGCGCATCACGGCAATCTCGCCGTCTTCCAGATAGACCATTTGGTCGGTATATTCGATGATGGGTGACGCGTCCGAGCCCAAAAAGAACTCATCCTTACCGATACCCACCACCAACGGGCTGCTCTTACGCGCCACGATAATCGTATCGGGATGCCGCTTGTCCAGCACGGCAATGGCGTACGCCCCTATCACCTCGTGAAGGGCCAGCTGCACCGCAGTCAGCAAATCGGCGTGATTGCTGACCTGCATATATTCTATCAATTGGACAAGGGCTTCGGTATCGGTGCTGGTCTTGAACGTATATCCTTTGCGCTGAAGGCGTTCCTTCAGAATCGCGTAATTCTCGATGATACCGTTATGTATGAGGGCTAAGTTTTCAGAAGAAGAGTAGATGGGATGGGCGTTCACCTGACAAGGCTCGCCGTGAGTAGCCCAACGGGTGTGGGCGATACCGACGGTTCCGGATATGTCCTTATGTTCGACAAAAGCCTCCAAGTCGGCGACCCGTCCTTTGGTTTTATACACATTTAAATCTCCATTCCCGTTTATCAATGCAATTCCGGCACTGTCATACCCTCTGTATTCCAGGCGTTTCAAGCCCTTTATAAGAATCGGGTAAGCGTTTCTTTCACCGATGTAGCCTACGATTCCGCACATAATACAATTGTTTAAATATGGCTGCAAAGATAATACATTCCGAGCAGATAACCCACAAACGGGAGAGATAATTCACAGGAAATACACGGAAAAGGGAACGAGGGCAAAGAAAGATTATTCGAAAAGCACCAAAGTTTCACTCTATAACAAAATCGAACAAAACGCCTATCATTCTGAAATTATCAGCGCACCATAACGCATCTCCTATTACACCCAACTGAACAATACGGATATTTTTGTCAATACGTACCTGTATATTCATGTACAAACGAAATAAAATTCATACTTTTGCAAGCAGTTAGTTAATAAAACATCATTTTTCATCAATTGGAGAAAGTAATAATGGTAAAGAGAGAACATTTTAACAACCAAGAAGAGAGCGGCCAGCTACGCCAACAGCCCCACATGGGAGGGTTGTACAATGCCGAGTACGAACACGACGCTTGCGGTGTGGGCATGGTTGTAAACATCCACGGTAACAAATCTCACGAATTGGTGGATTCCGCCTTGAAGGTGTTGGAGAACATGCGACACCGCGGTGCGGAAGGTGCCGACAACAAGACTGGTGACGGCGCGGGAATCATGATACAGATTCCTCACGAGTTTATCCTCCTGCAAGGCATTCCCGTACCGGAAAAGGGCAAGTACGGTACCGGCCTGGTATTCTTGCCGAAAGACCAGAAGGAGCAGTCTGCCATCCTCAGCATCATGATTGAAGAGATTGAGCGCGAAGGACTGACCTTGATGCACCTGCGCAACGTGCCTACCAACTCGGGAATCTTGGGCAAGGATGCCTTGGCTACCGAGCCGGACATCAAACAGGTGTTCATCACCGGAGTGACGGACGTGACCAACTTCGAACGGACACTTTACATTATCCGCAAGAAGATAGAGAACCGCGTGAAGAACAAGGATTTCTATATCGTTTCCCTGTCCAACAAGAACATTATATATAAAGGTATGCTTTCGTCGTTACAGGTCAGAGAGTATTTCCCCGACTTGACGAACCACTATCTTACCAGCGGACTGGCATTGGTACACTCCCGGTTCAGCACCAACACCTTCCCCACATGGAGCTTGGCGCAGCCGTTCCGTTTGCTGGCGCACAACGGCGAAATCAATACCATCCGTGGCAACCGCGGTTGGATGGAAGCGAGGGAGAGCGTGCTCTCTTCCCCGCAGCTGGGCGACATCAAGGCCATCCGGCCTATCGTGCAACCGGGTATGAGCGACAGTGCTTCGTTGGACAACGTGCTCGAGTTCTTCGTCATGTCCGGTCTGAGCCTGCCACACGCCATGGCGATGCTGGTTCCCGAATCGTTCAACGAGAAGAACCCTATCAGCGAAGACTTGAAGGCATTCTACGAATACCATTCCATTCTAATGGAGCCGTGGGACGGCCCTGCCGCCCTGCTCTTCAGCGACGGACGTTATGCGGGAGGTATGTTGGACCGTAACGGTCTGCGCCCCGCACGCTACCTGATTACCAACAACGACATGATGGTTGTCGCCTCCGAGGTGGGAGTCATGGACTTTGAACCGGGAGAGATCAAACAGAAAGGCCGTCTGCAACCGGGCAAGATTCTGCTCGTGGATACCGAAGAGGGTAAAATCTACTACGACGGGGAGTTGAAGGAACAGCTGGCGGAAGCCAAGCCTTACCGCAACTGGCTGTCGACCAACCGCATTGAATTGGACAAGCTAAAGAGTGGACGAAAGGTGGAGAACAAGGTGGACCAGTTCGACAGCATGCTGCGCACCTTCGGTTTCACGCGCGAGGATATTGAGAAGACCATCATCCCCATGAGCACCAACGGCGTAGAGCCGACTGCTTCCATGGGTAACGACACGCCGTTGGCGATCCTCTCCGAGAAGCCCCAACTGATGTTCAACTACTTCCGCCAGCAGTTTGCCCAGGTGACCAACCCGGCCATTGACCCCATCCGTGAGGAGCTGGTAATGTCGCTTACCGAGTACATCGGCGCAGTGGGCATGAACATATTGACCCCTAACGAGAGCCACTGTAAGATGGTGCGTCTGCCCCACCCTGTGCTCAACAACACCCAGTTGGATATCCTCTGCAACATCCGCTACAAAGGATTCAACACCATCAAGTTGCCTATCGTCTTCGAAGTGAAGAGGGGAAAGGCCGGACTTCAGGAAGCCTTGGCAGACATCTGCAAGAAAGCCGAAGATTCCGTGACTGACGGTGTCAACTACATCATCCTGTCGGACCGCGACGTGGACAAGACCCACGCTGCCATTCCGTCGTTGCTGGCCGTCAGTGCCGTACATCACCACCTGATTTCCGTACAGAAACGTGTGCAGACAGCCCTTATCGTCGAGAGCGGCGAGATTCGCGAGGTGATGCACGCCGCCCTGCTCTTGGGCTACGGAGCGAGTGCCATCAATCCATACATGGCGTTCGCCGTCCTGGACGACTTAGTGAAGCGCGGCGAGATACAGCTCAACTACGAGACCGCTGAAAAGAACTATATCAAGGCCATCTGCAAAGGTCTGTTCAAGGTGATGAGCAAGATGGGTATCAGCACCATCCGTTCGTACCGCGGCGCGAAGATATTCGAAGCCGTCGGTCTGAGCGAGGAGTTGCTGAAAGCCTACTTCGGCACGTCAACCTCCTCTATCGGCGGCATCCGCCTCGAAGAGGTTGCCCGCGATGCCATCGCTTTCCACCAGGATGGCTTCAAGACGCAACACGCCGATGAGATTCTGCCCAACGTAGGACAGTTCGCTTACCGCAAGGACGGCATCAAGCACGCTTGGAATCCCGAGAGCATCTCTACCCTACAGTTGGCCACACGCTTGGGCAGCTACAAGAAGTTCAAGGAGTTTACCCATTTGGTAGACGAGAAAGAAGACCCGATATTCCTGCGCGACTTCTTGCAGTTCAAGCGGAACCCAATCCCGGTAGACCGGGTGGAGCCGGTGGAAGACATCGTGAAGCACTTCGTCACGGGAGCCATGTCATTCGGAGCCATCAGCAAGGAGGCTCACGAGGCCATCGCGTTGGCCATGAACAAACTTGGCGCACGCAGCAATACGGGTGAAGGCGGCGAGGATTCAGAACGCTTCACCGCTACCTACGACGGCATCTCCTTGCGGAGCAAGACCAAACAGATTGCGTCGGGACGTTTCGGTGTCACCGCCGAATATCTTGTCAACGCGGACGAAATACAGATTAAGGTGGCACAGGGAGCAAAGCCGGGTGAAGGCGGCCAGTTGCCGGGATTCAAGGTAGACCAGGTGATTGCCAAGACGCGTCACTCCATACCGGGCATCTCGCTCATCTCGCCTCCACCACACCACGACATCTACTCCATCGAGGACTTGGCGCAGCTCATCTTCGACTTGAAGAACGTGAACCCCAAAGCCAAAATCAGCGTGAAGCTGGTGGCCGAGAGCGGCGTGGGCACCATCGCGGCCGGAGTAGCCAAAGCAAAAGCGGACATCATCGTCATATCCGGAGCTGAGGGCGGAACGGGAGCTTCCCCCGCATCGTCTATGCGTTATGCGGGCATCTCTCCCGAGATTGGGTTGAGCGAGACACAACAGACCTTGGTCATCAACGGTCTGCGCGGACAGGTTCGTCTGCAGGTGGACGGTCAGATAAAGACGGGACGCGACATCATCAACATGGCTCTCTTGGGTGCCGAAGAGTTCGGTTTTGGTACTACCGCACTGATTGTATTGGGTTGTGTGATGATGCGTAAGTGTCACACCAACACCTGTCCCGTGGGTGTCGCTACGCAAGACCCGAAGTTAAGGGAACGGTTCAGAGGCCACTACGAGTACCTTGTCAACTACTTCACCTTCTTGGCGACGGAGGTTCGTGAGTACCTCGCCGAGATGGGATTCACCAAACTGGATGACATTGTCGGACGCACCGACTTGCTGGAGGTGAAGCCGATGAAGCCCGCCTCGAAGGCATCGCTGCTCGACTTCAGCCACATGCTCCACCGCATCGACAACGACGCGGCCATCCACCAAGTGACCGAACAGATTCACGACATCGACAATGTAAAGGACGTACAAATCATAAAAGCCGCCCGTGAAGCCATTGAGAACGAGAAAGAGGTTTCGCTGGAGTACACGATTGCCAATACCGACCGTTCGGTAGGTGCCATGCTCTCCGGCGTAATCGCCCAACGTCACGGACAGAAAGGATTGCCCGACCAGACACTGAACATCAAGTTCAAGGGTTCTGCCGGCCAGAGCTTCGGCGCGTTCCTCACCAGTGGAGTCAACTTCAAGCTCGAAGGCGAGGCCAACGACTATTTGGGCAAGGGACTTTCCGGTGGACGCATTGCCGTGTTGCCTCCCGTGCGCAGCAACTTCGAGGCGGAGAACAACACCATTGCGGGCAATACCCTACTCTACGGTGCCACCAGCGGCGAGATATACATCAACGGACGTGTAGGCGAACGCTTTGGTGTCCGTAACTCGGGAGCCATCGCCGTCATCGAGGGAGCGGGCGACCACTGCTGCGAATACATGACGGGCGGACGCGTGGTTGTGCTGGGCGAAACCGGACGCAACTTCGCCGCCGGTATGTCGGGCGGTGTAGCCTACGTGTGGGACAAGAACCACAACTTCGACTACTTCTGCAACATGGAGATGGTGGAGCTGAGCCTCGTGGAAGAGGCAAGTTACCGCAAGGAGCTGCACGAACTGATACGCCAGCACTACCTCTACACGGGTTCGAAGTTGGCGCGCACGATGCTCGACGACTGGAACCACTACGTGGACGAATTCATCCAAGTCGTGCCTATCGAGTACAAGCGCGTGCTTCAGGAAGAGCAGATTCGCAAGCTCCAGCAGAAGATTGCCGACATGCAACGTGATTACTAATTTATTTGTGAAACAGTCAAAACTTACGATACAATGGGAAATCCCAAAGCTTTTCTAACGGTTCCACGCCAAGAGGCCGGATACAGACCGATACACGACCGCATTGCCGACTTCGGAGAAGTGGAACAGACGCTCAACTCCAGCGAACGGAAACTACAGGCATCACGCTGCATGGACTGCGGCGTACCGTTCTGCCACTGGGCTTGTCCTCTCCACAACAAACAATCCGAATGGCAAGACGCTCTCTATAAAGGAAAATGGGAAGAGGCTTACAAACTGCTTATAGCCACCAATGACTTTCCGGAGTTCACCGGCCGCATCTGCCCGGCGTTGTGCGAGAAGAGTTGCGTGCTGAAACTCAGCTGCGACTCGCCCGTCACCATCCGCGAGAACGAGGCCGCCATCATCGAAGCCGCTTTCCGTGAAGGATTCGTCAAGATAGACACCCCCACACGCAACGGCAAGAGGGTGGCAGTCATCGGTGCAGGCCCCGCGGGCTTGAGCACGGCCGTGCAGCTGAACAAACGGGGCTACACGGTGACCGTCTTCGACAAGAACGAAGCCATCGGCGGACTGTTGCGTTATGGCATTCCGAACTTCAAACTCAACAAGAAGATTATCGACCGCCGCATGGATGTGATGCAGCGCAGCGGCATCGAGTTCCAACTCAACACGGAAGTGGATGTCAACCAGCTGCCGGTCGGTTACGATGCCTACGTCATCAGCACCGGCACGCCCCAGGCACGCGACCTCAACATACCGGGGCGCGAGCTCAAGGGAATCCACTTCGCCTTGGAGATGCTCTCACAGCAAAACCGCATACTGGCAGGCATGACTTTCAAGAAAGAGGAACTTGTCAACGCCAAGGGAAAGAAAGTGTTGGTAATCGGTGGTGGCGACACGGGTAGCGACTGCATCGGCACAAGTCACCGTCAAGGATGCGTCAGTGTCACCCAGATAGAGATTATGCCCCAGCCGCCTGTAGGTCACAATCCCGCGACACCGTGGCCCCAATGGCCGGTAGTGCTGAAGACAACCTCCAGCCACGAAGAGGGATGCACGCGCCGTTGGAACCTCTCTTCCAACAAGTTCATCGGGAAGAACGGCAAGGTGACCGGCGTTGAAGTGGAAGAGGTCGAATGGATACCCGCAGCGGACGGCGGCCGCCCACAGATGAAGCTGACAGGCAAGAAGGAAATCATCGAGGCGGACATGGTACTGCTCGCTATGGGATTCCTCAAACCTCAGCAACCCGAGTTTCCCGAGAACGTGTTCGTCACGGGAGACGCCGCTTCGGGAGCCAGTTTGGTAGTGCGTGCCATTGCCGCCGGCAGAGACACCGCCGCCAAGGTGGATGAGTTTCTGAAATAAGGGACCCCCCTTCATCAGGGTTATCCTATAGGTTTACTCCCCTTTGGATAGTGCCGTCAGGAGCATCCAAAGGGGAATTTTTCATTTCGCCCCACATTTTTTCCGCAAAAGCTTTCGGGTTTACGTAAATTGTCGTATCTTTGCAACCGCAAAACGATAAGAGGCGATACTTAATAAGGAAGAGGCCACTTGTCGGGTTGTGAGAAGACAGACAAAAGGCCGAAATGGCTCAGTTGGTAGAGCAATTCATTCGTAATGAATAGGTCCCCGGTTCGAGTCCGGGTTTCGGCTCCATTAAAAGCAGTTTCGTATTCGGAACTGCTTTTTTTAGTAAACGCAAACCAAAACCCACCCAGAACCTTCGGACTATGGCTAAAAGAAAAAGGAACGACAAGGCATCCAAACTCATTGTAGCGGTTGTTTTCATACTCTCCACATTGGCGGCTTGCTTCATCCCCAACAAAAACAACCTCCTTTCCATCTTTTCAAAAGAGACTACGGCAGTCCCTGGACAACTGGAGTTGCCCGCCCCATTGACCGACCGTCCGGAGACCGTTATACGACACAAGGGATACACCACGTCATATAACGCTACCCACAAAACGCCGAACTGGGTAGCCTGGACACTCAGTCCCGAAAAGCTCATCGAGGTGGTGAGCCGCACCAACAAATTCCTGCCCGACCCGGAGTTGCCTGCGGACGAAGCCGTCACCACGGACGACTACAAAGGCTGCGGCATGGACCGCGGACACATGTGCCCGGCAGGTGACAACAAGTGGAGCTACCAAGCCATGACGGAGAGTTTCTACATGACCAACATCTGTCCGCAAAACCACAACCTGAACCGTGGGGACTGGAAGGAACTGGAAGAGATGTGCCGCGATTGGGCCCGCAAAGAGGGCACTGTCTACATCGTGTGCGGACCGATATACTATAACAAAAGCCACAAAATTATTGGCAAGGAACACGAAGTGAGCGTACCCGAGGCTTTCTTCAAGGTGGTGCTCGCCATGGGAGAAAGACCGAAAGCCATCGGTTTCATCTTCAAGAACGCGTCCGGCAACAACCCTTTGGACATGTACGTCAACTCGGTAGACGAAGTGGAGCGCATCACTGGCATCGACTTCTTCCCTTCCCTCCCCGACGAAACGGAAAAACAGGTGGAAGCCACCTACAACATAGAGGATTGGTTAGACAACTAAGTCCGTCAAGCCACCGGTTACCTTTTGGAAACAATCCCTGCGGAAACCGTTTCCACTGCGTTCTTCAGTAAATTCGGCTTGTTGGCAAACCGGTTCCACAACAATGCGTTGCGTACGGAAGGTTTCCCTGAAGCCATGGCAACCTTGCCTTTCGTAAAGGGGTCGCAAGCCAGATAGTCGTGCAAGGTGTCTACGATTTGCTGAGGTGTCGTCTTTGTCCGTTTGGCCAGTTCCACCACTTCGGGCACTTTGGGTGTCATGGTGTCGGGTATCAGCCGAAAGTACAAATCCAACGCGAGGATTCCCGTCCGCCAAGCCTTCAGCAGTTCCCCGGCATCCTTTACCAACAACTTAGGGTCGAGGAAATAGGCGTTCCAAAAAGGCAGATAGGCATCGTCGTTACTCTCGTCTTCGGTTTCCTCACAATAGAGCAACGGAATAGTGGGATACCAGCGCAGAAACCGGTACATCCGCTGGTGCACCGCACTCGGAGTGCGTCCCACGAGCGATGCCAGCTCTTTCACCCCGTCCGACTTGGAGTCCTTTATTCCCATCGGTTTCGTAAAGTAGAGGTTCAACACCAATATCGACTCCTCCCTTGTCCATTTCATTGTTCCCATAGCATTCCGTTTTCTTGTTTCCTCATTCTTTCAAGCAAATATAAAGATATTGTATGGAAAAAAGAACAAAAGGAGGATTATTTTACGAGGCACTCTTCATTTTCCCGTTGCAGTCCACAAATTCTGTGGCGAAGGCCTTGTAGAGAGAATTGTCAACTAACTCCGAGCCGAACGATAACAGATAACAGATAACAGATAAAAAAAAGAGGTACACCTACGTCCGGTCACTCTCCTTTATATATATAT
>CAVJRQ010000054.1:0-29063 GCA_963652075.1 Acutalibacteraceae bacterium | reverse complement strand
GGGTCAGCCCGAAAACCCGGTGGCGATTATTCCGTTAACTGACCATTGACCAACCGTTAACCAGCCGTTAACCAAAATCCGTTCGTTTGGGGAGAGTGTCCTAATGTCGTACGACCATGCACCCTAACGTCGTACAACTATAGCACCTAATGTCGTACGTTAACTGACCCTCATACCGTACGACATGGGAACGCCATGACGTACGGCGACTCTTCCTGATTTCCTATACTCTTTTTCTCTTCATTAACTGAAACGGTAGACACATTAAGCCGTAATGAAATTTCCACTCGGGATTCCTGACTGACCCACAAATGCTTCAAGCAGAAGTACGGCGTGCCGCCCAGCGAATACCGCACCAAGTGAGGGCTACCGAGCGACCGAAGGTACACGCCTCCTTGTCAGAATTGGAAATAGATGAAAGGTTGGATGTCGCTGCTCTTCACCTGAATGACCAGATAGATGACAGCGGTGATGAGCAACACCTGCTCAAAGAAGAAAAGCCGGCAGACGGTACGCTGGCAGGCTTGCTTGAAATACTCGGGCATGAAATGGAGCAAATAGCCGATAAATATCAGCACGAACACCGGTTGGTAGCCTTGGATGAGCTGTTCCAAGAGTTGGGGTTGGAAGTTGGTCAGGATTTGACTGATCATCACCCACGACGCTTCAAAGGTCTGGTTACGGAAGAAAATCCAACCGAAGCAGACTAAATGGAAGGTCAGCACGATGCCCGCCACCCGTCGCCAGCCATGGCTCACATAGTCCTTGGGACGACCCAGATAGCGCAGATAAGCCTTGTGCAACGCCAAGGCGACACCGTGGAAACCGCCCCAAAAGACAAAGTTCCACGACGCACCGTGCCACAGACCGCCCAGCAACATCGTGACGACCAGGTTCACATAGGTACGGATGCGTCCCTTGCGGTTACCGCCCAACGAGATGTAGAGGTAATCGCGCAGCCACGAGGAGAGCGAGATGTGCCAACGGTGCCAGAACTCGGTGATGGAGCAGGCCTTGTAGGGAGACCTGAAGTTGAGCGGGAAACGGAAGCCCAACAGGAGGGCTATACCGATGGCCATGTCGCTGTATCCCGAGAAGTCGCAATAGATTTGCAAGGCATAGCCATAGACTCCGAACAGGTTCTCGATGCCCGAATAGAGCCCGGGATTGTCGAAGATGCGTTCCACGAAATTGACGCTGATATAGTCTGATATGACCGCTTTCTTGAACAGTCCGCCGGCAATGAAGTATATGGCCTCGCCAAACATTTCGTTGGTGACGCAGAGCGGACGGCGTATCTGTGGAATAAAGTCGCGCGCACGGACAATCGGTCCGGCTACCAACTGAGGGAAGAAGGAGACAAAGAAGGCATAGTCCAACAGGTTGTGCAGCGGCTGCAACTGCCGGCGGTAGACATCTATCGTGTAGCTGAGCGACTGGAACGTGAAGAACGAAATGCCCACGGGCAGAAAGATGTCCTGCGGTTGGAACGACCCGTGCCACAGCGGAGACAATATCTCGTAGAAGAAATTGGTGTACTTGAAGTAGGCGAGCAGCCCCAGATTGACGGTGAGACTGAGTATCAACAGCGCCTTTCGCGCACGCTGCTCTTTCGCGCGCTCCATGCGTTCCGCAATGAGGAAATCGGACACGGTGACGATGCCTAACAAGAAGAAATAGGTGCCGCTGCTCTTGTAATAGAAGTAGTACGAGAAGAGCACAACGAAAATCAGTCTCATCGTGGTACGCTCGCGCAACAGGGTGTACACAAGCGTGAACCCCAAGAAGAGGAACAGGAACAGACCGCTGCTGAATATCAGCGGCTGGTCAGCCTGATAGCTGAAAATCTGCTCCGCCACCTTATGCCAGTCAATTTGCATCCACATAATCGTTGTAAGCGTTTAGGATGGCGGCGGCCAGCAATGCCCCCTGCAGGGTATAGCCATCGTGTGTGAAATGTATCTGGTCGTACTGCATGTATTTCCCGTTTTTCCAGTTGACACAGGCAGATTGTTCGCCTCCGGCGATATGGTAGAGATCCCAGACGGGCAGTCCGCGTTGCCGCGCGAAGTCCAGCAGGTTGGCCACCACGGCGGCGGTAAGGTTGTTGACCACCTTGCGACGACGCTGCACGCAGATGAACGAACCCGGAGGGGTGGTGAGCATCACCACGGCACCGGGACAATGGCTGTAGAGCAACGTGAGCAGCGCGTCCAGTTGCACGGTGTGGTCCGAAGCGTCGTAACGCTTGTCGTAACTCTCGTTGGTACCGAAGGAGAGGATGATGAGGTCGGGCTTCAGGTCGGCAATCTCTTCCAGCCGTTCCGCCTCGGTAAACTGCACCGTCGTGGCACCATTGATGCCGATGGTGTGGTAGATAAGTCCCGGATTGCCGGTCTCATGAGCCAAGGCGGAAGTCTGATAGGTGATGGAATCGGCATAGACCGCTTGGCTTCCGAACGCCTCCTCCAGGCAATGACGGGCGACCACGCTGAAGACATGCCCCCGCACGTGCGAGTCGCCGATGTGCACAATGCGCGCTGGTTGGTGCGACACGCAGAGTTTCTCGAAGAAGGGGAACAGCAGCTCCTCACGCTCGATGCGGTTGGGCTGCCGGTTCTTGAACGTAGCGGGCAACGAGTCCGTCACGAGGATATGGTCGAGCTGTTTCGGGCCTTGGTGCATCTTCGTTTCCCGTTGCTCCTCTATCACCTTTTGGGGCGTAGGAACTTCGGGGAACGGGTCTTGCGCCATCGCCGGCAACACGAACAGGCAACAAAGCAAGCGAACGACGACACGCTTACTTATGTACATTACCCTTTCGTTTGTCATACTGTTCCTTTCCATAGACGAGCGTCTCGTAGAACAAAGTCGCCAAGTGCTTTCCGCCCTTGAAGTTGATGTGGGTATAGTCGCGGTTCGCCTCCGACGGGTTGGCTTTCACCATCCGTTGGATGCTCCCCTCGCCTCCCATGGCCTCGAAAAGGTTCCAGTAGGCGATGCCCGTCTTTGCCGCGATACCCTGTTGGCAAGGTATCAGGTTAAGTATACCCGGCATGGTCTGCAAGGTGCCCGACTGAGCTTTGTAGGCGCGGTCGCTCACGCCCACCAACAGGATGCCGGCCTCGGGGAAGGCCACTTTCATCGTGTCGATGACCGCTATCATCGATTTCTCGTAATTCTCGAATTTGGTAGATTGCGGACCGGCCACGTTGAGACCGTACTGCAGTATGATAAGGTCGTAGGGGCGGACTTTATTAAAGGCGTGAAGCGTAGCTGCGGGGATAGTTTGCAGTGTGGTGCCGCTTGCGCTTCGCAAGCTGAAGTTGTCCACGCACACGCCACGACGGCTCTCCAAGGCAACGCCGAAGAATGCGGTCGCAGGGTCAACGGGAGAATCCACCACCCATTTGATGTCGGTAGCAGGTCCGTCCGCTTCCAACCTTTGCACGCCGTTGTCGGGTTGCACGTGGTACGACACGGAGTCCTTCTTGTTACGGATGGAAGTCATGTCGAACGCACTGCCTGCATGCAGGTAGATGAAGCTGCGCTCCCATTTGTCCAGGTTGGCGGCATAGCGGGTAACGCCGTTGGCCTGCGTGAAGGCTCCCTTCGTAGGCAGGTAGTAACGGTTGGCCATGCCCTGCCGTTGCTTGTCGAATCCGCGTTTGTCGGTCACGGTGTGGCTCTCCCAACCTTTGGAGGATTCTTCGACGGTGGGCCGATAGCCTCGACCCAGTCCGACGATGTGG
Source organism: Acutalibacteraceae bacterium (assembly GCA_963652075.1). GTDB lineage: Bacteria > Bacteroidota > Bacteroidia > Bacteroidales > Bacteroidaceae > Phocaeicola_A. Next base: position 25,311 of record CAVJRQ010000054.1, on the reverse strand, counting down.
AGATAGCCCACTCCGCTGCCGCCGAACTTTTGTTGCAGCATAGCGCGCAAGTCCGCGGTGAGGATATCCGCCTCGATGAAGGAATCGCCAAAGTAGGCGATGCGTACCGGACGGTCGAGATTCGCTATCTGCGACAACTTCTCATAGAAGCATTGCATGCCCCTTTGGTCAGAGCCGGAGTAATCCTCGATGCACGTCATGCCCGTGCGACAGGTGTCCACAAAGGCCGTGTCGGGCATCAATGCCGACACGGCGGAGTCCTTCTTCAACGAATCAGGCTCTTCATCCAACACGTCACTCAACAATGACACTTCACGCAGCTGATTGCCGTCAACAGACAGCGAAGGAAGGAACTGCAGCATCAGCAACAGAGCGACGACGCAGCCTACAAACAGAAACGTACGAAAACCAAAATGCTTCATTACCTCAAATCATTCTCCTAAAAACGGCTGCAAAGGTAACTTAAAATAAGGAAGTAAGAAAGGAAACTTACTTTTTCTTATCCTTGTTGACGCTGCCGCCCAAGGTACGGACATCGTCTACCGCATCACGGTCGGGCCACTCGCTCCGCTTCAGGAAGTGGATGGTGGAGTTGACCGCGCCGGCTTTCGGAGCGACAATCTCAATCTCCGTATTGCGCAACAGACGAATCATCTCCGCTCCGGCATAGAGCACCACGCCATAGCCGTGAGTAGCGTAGACGGTGTGTCCACGGTGATAGTAGTAGCTGTTGTCGTGGGCGAAGGTAGTACCTTCGGCGGTCCAGTCCACCGCACCGTTCTCGCGCACGGCACTGCGGGTAGCGTTCCATCCCGTGACGGCTACCGGTCCGTATACATGACTGATCCACCCCTCGTTGATGCCCTTGGCAATGGCGTAGGTAAACATCGCCGTGCAAGAGGTCTCCTCGAAGGTGTCGTTCTTGTCGAGCAGGTTGTGCCAGAATCCGTTGCCACCCTGCAGGTTGGCCAGTTTCTGCACCATGGTACGATAGAGATGGAGTATCTCGTCGCGGCCTTTATAGTCCTTCGGCAAACGGTCGAGTACCTCTGCCATGGACATGAGCACCCAGCCATTGGCACGTCCCCAATAGAAGTGGGGGTCGTAATCAGCGGAGTTCACGTTCCACCCGTGGTCGAAGATACCCATCTGCGGGTCGAAGAGGCGTTGTCCCATCTGTAGAATCTGGCGCACGGCATCGTCGGCATAGGACTTCTTGCCCGTCATCACGTACATATTGATAAGGAAAGGCACGCTCATGTACATGTCGTCCGCCCACACGGACTCATACTGCGGACGGTGGCGCGACAGCGTTCCGTCGGAGAGGCGGCACTGGTCGTGCGACACGTGCTTGTCCACCCGTTCAATCAGAGGCAGGTAAGCCTTGTTCTTGGTCTTGAGGTAAGTCTTCACCATGGCCGCGCCGATGGCACCGCAGTGGTCCAATGCGGACATATTGGTAATCTCTCGCCATCCCTTGAGCTTGTGCTCGGCAAAGTAAGGCTGCCATTTGGAGACGAAGTCATAGAAAGCCACGTTGTTGGCAAAGTAGCTCTTGTCATCCAGGATATTGTCGATATAGTCGAAGGCGGCCAACACCACGCCGTGGGTGTAGCTCCATTCGCTGGCGAACCCTTTCTTCACGACGGCATTGGGGCAATCCGTACGGGTGTCGGTAATCTCTTCGCCGGTCTTCTCGTTGATGACGGCACGTTCGGTTGTCCGTTCATAATAGCCCTTCACCGCCTGCAGCACCTCGACGATGCTGGCCTCGGTAGGTACCTGATAGGGAATGGCGTATGCGGGAACGCGTTTCTGCGAGTCGTTCCGATAGTCCATGGTCTGCGCCGTGGCCTTCTGGGGCACAAGCGAACAAGAGAGCGCGGCGAACGCGAACGCGCCGCAAGTAGTCAGTAAAGTGTGTGACATGTTGGTATGGTATTTAGTATTTGTTCAACGCGGTGTGGCACAGAGCCACACCTATCGTCAGCAAAAGTAAGCATTTATCGCCAATCGGCAAAACGTTGCGCCCACATATCACAAAGGCGAGGAGGCAAAGCGTTCATAGCGGCGGCAGAAGCAGAGCAGCATACACAACCCGATTACCGAGAGGGGGATGGCATAGAGCGCCGGATAGCGATAGCCGTAACCCGCCTCTATAGGCAATCCGCCGATGTAAGCTCCCAACGCGTTGCCCAGGTTGAAAGCCACCTGTATGAGGGCAGCCCCCAACAATTCGCCTCCCTTGGAGAACTGGAGGATGGAGACCTGCAAAGGTCCTGAAACGGTAAACAGTCCCGTGGTGCAGACGCACATCAGCAGGGCTGACAACCAGTTGACCTGTGCCGTGAAGAAGATGGCCACCAAGGCAAAGAAGACAATAAAATGCGTAGTGAATGCCACACGCCCCGGCGAGAAGCGGTCCGCCAACTTGCCTCCGGTGAGGTTGCCCACCACCATACCGAATCCGGCGAGTATCATCAGGAGCGAGATACTCTCTTCGGCAAAACCGGAGACTTCGGTCAACAACGGGTTGATGTAGCTATACCAGCAGAAGATGGCACCATTGCCAAAGGTGGTACCGCCCAGAATGAGCCACGGGGCGGGCTTCTTCAGGAAGCGGAACTGACCTTTCAGCCCCGAATCGGAGAGCCCCTCCACATGAGGCACCCACTTCCATATATAATAGATGACGAGCAGGCTGCCGAACGTCACCAACAGGAAGGTGGCGCGCCACGAAAGCAAGGTACTGAGCGAAGTGCCCAACGGCACGCCAAAGAGGTTGGCGACGGTCATGCCGGCTATCATGATGGAGACGGCTTCAGAGCCCTTACCCTTATCGGCCACCCGTTCCGCCACGATGGATGCCACGCCGAAGTAACCGCCGTGAGGCAAGCCGGAGATGAAACGGGCCACCATCATCACCCAATAGTTGGGAGCGAGAGCGGCAAGCAGGTTACCCACCAGCATCACCAACGACAGACCCAGCAACAGGTGCTTCAACGGATACTTGCGCGCGAACACCAACAAAGGCGCACCCACACAGACACCCAAGGCGTAGGCCGAGATGAGGTGACCGGCCTGTGGAATGCTGATACCCAACCCTTCGGCGATGTATGGCAGAATCGCCATCATCACGTACTCGGCAATGCCCAACGCCAGGGTGCCGAAAGCCAAAGCAATCAAACTCTTTTTCATCTTTCAAAAAAACTATGTGTCTATACCTATTATATTATATAGTAACATTACCTTTGTGCCGGAGAATTGCATACGGGATAAGCCCTTCCCCAATCCGGGTGCAAAGATAGTGCAAAGATTGTGTAAAGGGAGCGCAAATCGAAGGCAGAATATTAAGCCGACTTGATTATTATGCCGAGACGTAACCCATCTTATCAAAAGGTACCGGAAAACCTCCCACGAAGAAACAGGCAAGGGAGGAGAGGTTAAAAAGAGAGCTTCTTTTACATTTTTTAGCAGAAAATCTTTCGTTAGCAATAATTGTTTCAGTTTCTTTGCAGTGCGCTAAGTAAACGCTCAGTTTTTTTCGCATGTGAATCACACATTATATACACACATATATTGCTTTCCTTTTTATTACATTTATGCCCTTGACTCACTGTGAAGCGCGTCAAGGGTTTTTAGTGTCCCCTTCTTTCGCCCAAATAACGCAAGCGGTTGCACCTGCCAACGTAAGTACTTTCATCGGGCAACGTAAGTACTTACGTGAGCCATCGTAAGTACTTTCATCAGCCAACGTAAGTACTTGCGTGGACACACGTAAGGTGTATCGTCATTGTGATTGTTACGGATAAGGCTTGAAGTTGTTACATTCCACAGGGATTATCCCGAAAAAGTACATTACATTTGCCGCCGATAAAGAGGCCTTGCCTAACCCGGGATGATAGATTTTGGAAAGTCCCGCATCGGGTTTTGCAGGCTCATGTATTCTAACTAATACGCTAATACGGACATTATAATACTATGCGAATACGGATAGTCACGATAATCATTGCGATGTGTACGGCGGTTTGTTCCGTCGCCGCATCCTCGCTGAGCCAATGGAAAGTGCTCGATATTGAGAACTTTCTGGTGGATGATTTCCATCCCTATCCCGTCTATGGCGACAAGCAATGGCTGGAGGTACCCGATTCCATAAGCGATGTGTACATACACGAGGCAGAGAAACTGATAAACACCTCTTGGCCTGCAATGCCGGCCACCCTTTTCATGCAGTTCAGAGCGACCGGAAACCGGAACGACTACCAAGCCGCCTACTTTGAGCGGCGGAAGAATCTGAACACGCTCGTGATGGCGGAAATGCTGGAACAGAAAGGACGTTTCCTACCGGACATCGTCAACGGCGTGTGGGCCACCTGCGAAGAGACGTGGTGGGGGCTGCCCGCCCATTACGATACCAACCTGCCCGATGCGGAGAGGCAGACCGTGGCCATCTACTCCTCACAGACTGCCGGGGATTTGGCATGGACGCAATACCTGCTGCATAAGGAGTTCGACCGCATCTCACCGCTCATCAACCAACGCATCAGTTCGGAGATTGAGAGGCGACAGTTGTCGCCTTGCCGCCAACAGCGCTTCGGATGGATGACGGCGGTCAGCAACTGGAATCCGTGGGTTTGCAGCAACTGGTTGGCGGCCATCCTGCTTTCGGACGACACGAAGCGCCAAAAGGCAGAAGACATAAAACTCGTGTTGGATGCCCTCGACGTGTTCTACGCTTCCTATCCGGAAGACGGGGGTTGCGAAGAAGGACCGGGTTACTGGGCCAATGCCGGAGGGGCGTTGTTCGACTGCGTCTACCTGCTCCATCAAGCCTCCAACGGCCAATTCGACCTTTCAGGGGAGAAGAAGTTCCGCAACATAGGCAACTTCATCACCCGTATCTATATGGGCAACAACCGGTTCATCAATCACGGAGACTCCTCTGCCAAGACCAATACCCACCCCGGGTTGGTGTTCAACTACGGATTGTTCATCGGTAGCGAGCAGATGAAGAGTTTCGCTACCATACGGCGTGACGAACTGATTGCCAACGGGCAACCCTTGGCGAGCGGCAAGGGAGAGTCCATGGGACGTTTCGTCTACACCTTCGTCCATCTGAAGGAGTTGCTGGCGCAAGAGAAAGCTATCCCCTTTGAGCGGGATGTCTGGTTGCCGGACTTGCACCTCTTCTCCACCCGATCCGAGGCGGGGAGCTGTCAAGGCCTCGCGTTGGCCGTGAAGGGCGGGCACAACGACCAAAGCCATAACCACAACGACATAGGCAGCTACATCGTTTATGCCGACGGAGACCCTCTGTTGGTGGATGTGGGACCGGAAGCGTACAACGGGAAGTCATTCACCAAAGAACGCTACACCATCTGGACTACCCGTTCGGCATACCACAACGCACCGTTGATAAACGGTTGCGAGCAGGCTCCCGGCAAGGCGTACCGGTCGACCGACGAAACGGCGGTAACGAACAAACGTTTCGGCTCGTTCTCCATAGACGTAGCCAAAGCCTATCCGGCCGAGGCGGAAGTGAAACGGTGGACAAGAAATTGCGTGCTCTTGCGCAAGGAGAAGTGCATCCGCTTTGAGGAGGAGTACGAGCTAAACAGCCGCAAAGTCCCATCGGAGATTGTGGTGATGACCTGTGCAAAGCCCTTGGTGACGCAAGCAGGTGAAATCACGCTCCCGTTCAACGGGAAAACCTATCGCCTGTCCTACGACAAGCGGCAGTTGAAAGCAGCCACCGAGGAGATTGACCTGACGGACGAAGGTCTGAAACGAATGTGGGGACACCTCTATCGGATAAGACTGCAAATCCTTTCGGAAAGTCCGACTGGTAAAGTAGCGTATGAACTGAAACAGACTGACAAATAAAAAGAACACACATTACACACACTTATATTGCTTTCCTTTTTATTACATTTATGCCCTTGACCCGCTGTGAAGCGCGTCAAGGGTTTTTAGTGTCCCCTTCTTTCGCCCAAATAAAATCAGTGCCAAAAGGTTGATTTCACCGATGAAAGGCGTTTGTTACAGCAAAGACACATAGTTGTTACGCGCAAAAGATTTGGTTTTGCGAAGAAAGGAGTATCTTTGCGACCAGGTAAATAACCAATGTTTAACTTTTAATCAATGAAAGACATGATGAAAAATGCACAATCTATTGTGACTTCTACTTTCACAAAAAAGATGTTCCTTCTGCTCTGCATGATAGGGATGTCAGTTTTCACTTATGCCCAACAGAAGATAACGGGAACCGTTGTCGACGCGACAGGTGAGCCGATTATCGGCGCGAGCGTTGTCGTTAAGGGCACTACGAACGGAACCATCACCGACTTCGATGGTAATTTCACCTTGAACGCACCGGCAAAGTCCATTCTGGACATCTCTTACGTGGGCTACGTGAGCCAGAGCGTAAGTGCCGCAAAGTCTCCCCTCCGCATCGTGCTGAAGGAAGACAACGAGTTGCTCGAAGAAGTTGTAGTCGTAGGTTACGGTACAATGAAGAAGAGCGACTTGACGGGTTCAGCAACCCAGCTGAAGACGGATGCCATCACGGCGACCGTGGCAGCCAGCCCGCTGACAGCCCTGCAGGGTAAGTCGTCCGGTGTGGCTGTGTTCACCAACAACCAGCCGGGAGCAAGCCCCGAAATCCGTGTGCGTGGTACAGGTTCTATCAACGCCAGCAACGAGCCTTTGATTGTTGTGGACGGATTCCCCATGATTGACAGCGACCTGAACGACATCAACCCTGCCGACATCGAGTCGATGGAGTTGCTGAAGGACGCATCGTCAACAGCCATCTACGGTTCACGCGGTGCCAACGGTGTCATCATGATTACCACGAAGAAGGGTACAAAGGGTACGAAGAACGTATCGGTGAACCTGAACACCGGTGTGCAGATGCGCAGCCGTTTGGTAGACCTCATCACAGGTCAGGACTGGTTGGATTATAGCGGTGAGACCGCTCCCGCCAACGGTGTCTACACGGACTGGCAGCGTGAAATCATCGAGAAGACAGCCCTGACACAGGACTACAACGTAGTGTTTGACGGTAACAACAACGGCACCAGCTACATGCTTTCCGCTGGATACTACGATCAGGAAGGTCTGATTGCTTCCCAAGGTTATGAGAAATATTCCGTACACAGCAACCTGCAACACAAGTTCAACAGCTGGTTGACCGTAGGTTCGAGCATCCAGTTCACGGCAGCTACACAGGACGTGTTCAACAACGCTACAAGTGAAATCTTCCGTTGCGCCGATCCGACAGAACCCGTAAGAAACGAAGATGGTTCATTCAATGCGCTCAATGCAGCTGTCAACTTTAACCCGGTAGCAGATATCGCCGCTACGACAGACCGCAGAAAGACGAGCCGTTTCTTGGGTAACTTCTTCGCTGAGATTGCTTTCAACGAACACTTGTCTTACAAACTGAGCATCGGTTATGACCTCAAGAACACCCGCACCTATCTGTACCGCAGTTCACAGACTGCCAACGCACTCATTAGCGGTTCAACATATGGTTCAGGTAGCCATGGATGGAGCAAGGGACGCAGCAAATTGATGGATAACATCGTTACCTACAAGAACCAATGGGGCGCACACCGTTTGACAGTGACCGGTGTTTACTCTTACCAGGACTACGTATCGGAGAGCATCAGCGTAAGTTCCAGTGCATTCGACAATGACTTGCTGGGTGCATGGAGCATCAAGGGTAAAGATCTTTCAAGTTGGAGCAGCGGCATCAGCGGCAACAAGCTGATTTCGTTCACCGGCCGTGCCTCTTACGCTTTCAACGACAAGTACCTGTTGACGGCTACCGCCCGTTACGATGGTTCTTCACGCTTCGGTTCCAACAACAAGTGGGGTCTCTTCCCGTCTGTCGGCTTGGCATGGCGTGTCACTCAGGAGGACTTCCTGAAAGACAACAAGGTGATTACCGACTTGAAAATCCGTGGTAGCTACGGTGTCACCGGTAACCAGGAGATTGGTAACTACAAGTCACTGGCTCAGCTCTCCACCTCCACCGGCAACAGCTACTCCGACGGTAGCATCGCACTGGCTGGTTACGGTGAGTCTGTAGGTAACCCCGACCTGAAATGGGAGCGTACCACACAGATTGACTTAGGTTTCGACCTGAGCTTGTGGAACCGCGTGAACATCAACTTCGACTACTACAACCGTGTCACCAACGACCTGCTTTACGATACCCCGATTCCTACCTCTTCCGGTTTCAGCAGCGTCATGAGCAACGTAGGTAAGGTAGCCAACCAAGGTATCGAGTTTACCGTTAGCGGTGACATCTACAAAAACAAAGACTGGACTGTTGACGCGTCGGTGAACTTCACCTACAACACCAACAAGATTAAGGAGTTGAACGAACATGAGGACAAAGAGTTGAATGCCGGTAAGAACAACGGTATCGGTAGCTACTTGAAAGAGGGCTATCCCGTAAACTCCGTATGGTCATACAAATCACTCGGCATCATCAAGACACAAGAGCAGTTGGAAGCCTACAAGGCCGCAATGCCAAGTTATGCAGCCGGTGCCCAATTGGGTGACGAAATGTATTGGGACAAGAACGGTGACGGCACGCTGAGTACGGAAGACTACATTTGCATCGGTTCTACCGAACCTAAATACTACTACGGCTTCAACGTAGGCGCACAGTACAAGGACTTCAAGATTGCCGTCTACGGACAGGGTGCATGGAAATACGCTTCCGTATCCGGAGGTGATCACAGTAACCGAGCCGCTATGGGATATGCAGTAAACAGCGCAGGACAAGTAGACAACGGTAACTATTTGATTCACGCAGAGAACTCAGTATCAGGTCTGACCGGAATTATCAGCAAAGACGCATACAACAAGAAATGGAGCGAAACCAACCCCAACGGTAGTCTGCCCCGTGCCGGATTCAACGGAAAGTTGAGCGACCGCACCAACGGCGACTGGTACTACTTCATCCTGAAGAACATCCAGTTGAGCTACGACTTCACTTCATTGCTACACATCAAGACCGTGAAGAAACTGACCTTCAACATGAACTTCCAGAACTTCTTCACCTCTTCAAAGACCAACGGTTACAACCCTGAGAACGGTGACGTAAGCAACCCGTGGGGCAAGACCATCATGTTGGGTGTAAGCGCTAAATTCTAACCTTAAAAAAGAATGATTTATATGAATACAATCTTATCACATATTAAAAAGTATACCGCATTTGGCGCGGTAGCGTTGGCCGCCCTAACCTATACCGGCTGCACGAACCTGGATGAGAACCCGTATACGTTTATCGCACCGGACCAGTTCTACAAAACGGAATCAGACATTAGTGCCGCGCTGAACAATGCGTACCACGCTTTTCGCAACATGGCCTCCAGCACGCGTAACTACATGACCCCTATTGAGATATTGACTGACCAAGGCGAAGCCAACTACCGTAAGGAGGGACAAAACCAATACCGTAACACATGGTCGGACATGGAGAACATCAACAACACCTTCTCCGACCTGTGGAACAAATCCTACGCGACCATCAATGATGCCAACATCGTGCTTGGACGTGCCGATGACGTAAGCATGAGCGACGAAAGCCGTAACCGTCTGAAAGGCCAAGCCCTCTTCTTGCGTGCCTACTCTTTCTATCACATCGTCCGTATCTACGGCGGTTGCCCGATACCTACTACCTATACGGCAGGTGTTACTGGACTGAAGACCGCACGTGAATCAGCCGACAAGGTATGGGAACAAATCTTCAGCGACCTGAAAGAAGCTGCGGAGATGTTGCCGAAGCGCGGAACATCTGGCTATGACGTATGGCGCGCCACATCCGGTTCATGCTACGCCCTGCTGGGTGAGGCTTACCTCTACAAGGCTACCATCAGCAACGAGGATAACTTCTCCGCCAACAAGGAAGAGTTGGAGTTGAGCAAGAAGTACAGCAAAATGGTCATCGACCAGAATGTATACGACTTGGTACCCGACTACACCAACCTCTGGTACTGGTTCAACCAGAACGCCAAGAACAACATTGAGTCCGTGTTCGAACTCCAGTTCTTCAACGGTGACGGAGGAACAAACAGCATGGGTATCGACTTCGGTCCTTACGGAGGTATGAAGAAAGACGGCAAGATTGTAGCCGGAGCATACTATAGCCGTTTCGGGCCTACGGTAGACCTCTATCGTTCCTACAGCGACAACGACCGTCGTCGTGACGTACTGTTGACCCAGTTTACCGACAAGAAGGACGTAACCTATACGTATGATGTGGATGACGAGTATTGGAAAGACTCAGAAGGTTCTCCCTTCTTGATTGAAAGCGGTCGTGACTACTCTTTCATGTGCTTGCTCAACGCTAAGTATTTTGATCCATGGGCAGATAACAACCTTTACGAGAGTATGCCTGCCGCCAACTTCCCGATGCTTCGTTATTCCGAGGTGTTGCTGAACTACGCCGAGGCAGCCAACTTGCTGCAGGCTGGCGATGGATTGACAGAGCTGAACCGCGTACACCAGCGTGCCGGTCTGTCCGCTCTCGGATCAATGAGCCAGAAAGAGATGGACGAGGCCATTCTGCAGGAGCGTCTGTGGGAGTTCCCCGGCGAATGCAAGGCTTACTATGACGAGCTCCGCAAGGGCGTTCTTGGTGACAGAAAAGAGGAGCAGGCTTGGAGAAGCTATTCTATCTACATGCAGAATATCGAGCTGAAAGCTGGAACAGTAAACTCTCGCAAGAAAGTCTTCTTCCCCTACCCGATGACCCACAAGCCGACCAAGAGCTGGTTGTGGAAGATTCCTTCAAGCGACATGAGTTCCAACACCTTGCTGGAGCAGAATCCGGAGAACAAGAACGCCGCATTGAAATATAGTTGGCAATAAGTAGGTATTCGTTTTTTACAAGATAACATTTAGGTGGTTTTCAGGATTGCTTGCCCAAGCGTACCTCACGGTATGCTTGGGCAAGTTCGTTTAGTTTCTAACGCAAAAAACAAGTAGAAAAGGTCGGATTATGTAGAAAAATAAATACCTTCGCATTATAGAAATCGTCATTTCGTGCAATTTGGCATGCAAAACAATCGTCATTTCGTGCATACACAAGTATTAGAGCCTATAAAACAGATAGCTATGAAGAGAAAGATTTTTACAGAGATGCTCCGTTGGAAACAACAGTCAAAAGGGAAGTCCGCCTTGATGATTGACGGGGCACGCCGTATAGGGAAAAGCTATATCGTGGAGGCATTCGCCAGTTCCGAGTATCAGTCATACATATTAGTCGATTTCAACAACGCAGACGGGCAGTTGATGGAAATCTTCGACAAATACCTAAAGAATCTCGACACCTTCTTCAGCTATCTTTCGTTATACTTTGGCGTGACGCTACACGAACGCGACTCTGTTATTATTTTTGATGAGGTACAACTTTATCCTCCTGCACGAGCAGCCATCAAATACCTGGTGAAGGACGGACGCTACGATTACATAGAGACCGGTTCCTTGGTCAGCATCAACCGTAACGTGAAGGATATTGTCATACCTTCCGAGGAGCATCGTATAGACATGTTTCCCATGGACTTCGAAGAGTTTCTTTGGGCTGTAGGCGAGGAGCGCCTTATGCCCTTTATCAAAGAATGTTACGAGAGCCGACAACCGTTAGGGCCTCTTCATCGTAAGGTCATGGACTATTTCCGCCATTATATGATTGTAGGGGGCATGCCGCAGGCTGTAGCCGAATATGTGGAAACCAAGGATTTCATGAGGGTAGATGAGGTAAAGCGTAATATACTCAACCTCTACAAAGCCGATATCGAGAAGTATGCCGTAGGCAATGAGACAAAAGTGAAGGCCGTGTTTGATGAGATACCCACGGCGTTGAGCCGCCACGAAAAGAAATTCCGTCTGGCGGACTTAAGCGACAAGGCCCGTTACAGGGACTATGAGTCTTCATTCTTCTGGTTGGAAGAATCCAGGGTCGTCAACATCTGTTACAATGCCACAGCACCTGACCTTGGTTTACGGCTCAACGAAGAGCGCACTACCCTCAAATGTTACATGGCAGACACGGGGCTTCTGATAAGTCACGCATTCAATGTAAACGCTATCATGGGGAACGAACTATATCTAAAGCTGGCTTTGGGAAAACTTGAACTGAACGAAGGAATGTTTGTCGAGAACATCGTAGCGCAAATGCTACGTGCTGCGGGGCATAAACTATTCTTCTATTCGAGAAACTCCTCCACCGATGCGAATGAGCGAATGGAGATAGACTTCCTTATAGCCAAGCCGGTCATCACAAACAGACACAACATTTCACCGATAGAGGTAAAGTCGAGCACCGGATACAAACTCAGTTCACTTAAGAAACTGAGGGCGAAGTATGCTCCCATGTTAGCGGAATCATACGTCCTCCATTCCGCCGACATCATGGAAAAGGACGGTATCACCTATCTTCCGCTCTACATGGCCGGACTTCTGTAAACGGTGCATATACCAGTCGGGACACTTACACCAAGGCATGGATTCGAGAACGTTTTCGATGCGTCCCGAAAACCGTTCCGGTCTTCTTTCAAGTGAACAGGCTCGTCAGAACATCCAGCTCACGCGTTCGATGCCAGCTACCAACACATCAACCTCCTCCTTGGTATTGTAGAGGGCGAAGGAGGCGCGCACAGTGCCCTCTATACCTAAGCGTTGCATCAAGGGCTGGGCGCAATGGTGTCCGGTGCGGACAGCAATGCCCAGGCGGTCGAGCAACGTACCCATATCAAAATGATGGATGTTACCGACAAGGAAGGAAACCACGCTGCCCTTCTCCGCAGCCTCGCCATAGATGCGCATTCCCTCGACGGTGCGCAGACGCTGCATGGCGTACTGCGTCAACTCATGCTCGTAAGCGGCAATGTTTTCCATGCCCAAGGCGGTGACGTAGTCGAGTGCCTTTGCCAAAGAGGTGGTGCCGATGTAGTCGGGGGTGCCTGCCTCAAACTTATAAGGCAGCTCGTTGAAGGTAGTCTTCTCGAAGGATACGCTCTGTATCATCTCCCCACCGCCCTGATAAGGAGGCAGTTTATCAAGCCACGCCTCCTTGCCATAGAGCACGCCCACGCCAGTTGGTCCATAGACTTTATGGCCACTGAAGGCGAAGAAGTCGGCATCCAGGTCCTGCACGTCGACAGGCATGTGGGGAACGGACTGCGCCCCGTCCACCAGTACGGGCACACCATGGGCATGAGCGGTGGCAATCATCCGCTTCACGGGATTGACAGAGCCCAACACATTGCTCACATGCGCCACGCAGACGATCTTCGTCTTGTCGGAGAAGAGCTTCTCGTACTCGTCGAGAAGGAGTTCGCCACGGTCGTTCATCGGCATCACCTTCAAGGCGATGCCCTTGCGGGCAGCCAACAGTTGCCAAGGAACGATGTTGCTGTGGTGTTCCATCACGGAGACGATGACCTCATCGCCTTCCTGCATGAAGGCATCGCCAAAGCTGGCGGCAAGCAGGTTGATGCTCTCCGTGGTGCCCCGGGTAAAGACAATCTCGTTGGTAGAGCGTGCGTTGATGAACCGGCGCACCGTCTCACGGGAGGCTTCATGGAGTTCGGTGGCCTGTTGGGAGAGGAAATGCACGCCCCGGTGCACATTGGCGTTCACGGAATAGTATTCGTTGGTGATAGCCTCCACCACGCAACGGGGCTTCTGGGTGGTAGCCCCGTTGTCGAAATAGACGAGAGGCCGGCCATAGACCTCGCGTTGCAGGATGGGAAAGTCTTCCCTCACTTTGTTGATATCGTACATCATGGTTGTTCTATTTACAGATGGTGCATCCTTGGCATTTGTTCAGCTCACCCCGGAAACGTTTCTCCACCAACCGGCGCAGACGTTCCTTCAACGCGTCCAAGCGGATGCCGTCGAGCACATCGTTCACAAAGGCGAACATCAGCAGCATGCGGGCCTCCCGTTCGGAGATACCTCGCTGGCGCATGTAGAACAGAGCCTCGTCATCGAGTTGGCCTACCGTAGCACCATGGCTGCACTTCACGTCGTCGGCATAGATTTCCAGTTGCGGCTGCGTGAACATACGAGCCTCACGGGTGGCGCAGAGGTTGCGGTTAGTCTGCTGCGAGGAGGTTCGCTGCGCTCCCTCGCGCACAAGCACCTTGCCGGCAAAAGCACCCACGGCACTGTCGTCGAGAACGTATTTAAAGAGTTCGTTGCTGGTGCAATCGGACACCAGATGGTCGATAAACGTGTGGTTGTCCACCCGTTGGTGTTTGTCCTCGATGGCCATACCCAACAGGTTGATTTCCGCACCACGTCCCGCGAGCGACACCTCTACGGTGTTGCGGGTAGTGCCGTTGTGCAAAGTCATACCGTTGAGCAACACATTGCTGTCCGCCTCCTGACGCACGAAGAGGTTGGCGCAGCGAACCGTGTCGTTGTGCGTCTCTTCCAGTTCGTAGTAGTCCAAGCGCGAACCTACGCCGGCAAAGATTTCGGTGACTTGCGTCCCCAGGAACTTATGGGCATCCATGGCATGGTCGCACACCAGCAGACTGGCTTCGGCACGTTCGCCCAGAATGACCAGCAAACGGCGATTGGCCATGAGGTCAACATCGGCATGCCATATATTGACCAGCTGGATGGGTTTGTTCAGCACCACCCCATCGGGCACATACAGGATGAAACCATCCTGGGCCAACATCGTATTGAGCGCCACGACACCGTCTTTGGAGGTGTCTGCCAACTTACCATAGTATTGTTCCACCAAAGCGGGATGACTTGCGGCTACCTCCTTGAGGCTCCCCAACAGTACACCATCGGGCAGATGGCCTTTGGGCAACGCCTGCGAGCAGAACATGTCGTTCACCAAGAAATAGAGTTGGGTACTCATGTTGGGCACGTCACACTTGAATACTTCGTAGGGATTGACGGGGATCGTCAGTCGGTTCAGGTTCAGCCCGTAATCCGGAGCGAAGAGCTCCGCCATGTCGGTATATTTGTACCGTTCCTGCTTGCGTGTAGGGAATCCCAACCGGCAGAAGTCGTCGAAGGCACGTGGGCGCAACGCGTTCAGTACCTCCGCACTATGCTCGTTGAGAGTCGCCTCGCACTGGCGGAACAGGTCGATATATTGTTGTTCTGACTTCATCTTACTCTCCCAACTCTTTCTTTATCCAATCATATCCTTTTTCTTCCAGCTCCAGAGCCAGTTCCGGACCGGCGGTCTTCACGATGCGTCCTTTGTAGAGCACATGCACGATGTCCGGCTTGATGTAGTCGAGCAGGCGTTGGTAGTGGGTAATCACCATCACGCTCGTCTCGGGGGTCTTCAGTTTGTTGACCCCTTCAGCCACGATGCGCAAGGCATCGATGTCGAGACCGGAGTCCGTCTCGTCCAGGATGCTGAGCTTCGGTTCGAGCATCGCCATCTGGAAGATTTCGTTGCGCTTCTTCTCGCCGCCGCTGAAGCCTTCGTTCACGGAGCGGTTGGCCAGTTTATTGTCCAGCTCCACAACCGCCCGCTTCTCACGCATCAGTTTCAGGAACTCGCTTGCGCTCAAAGCCGGAAGTCCTTTGTACTTACGCTGTTCGTTGACGGCGGTACGCATGAAGTTGACCATGCTCACGCCGGGAATCTCCACAGGGTATTGGAAAGAGAGGAACAACCCTTCGTGGCTGCGGTCTTCGGGGCTCATCTTCAGCAAGTCCTTGCCGTCGAACGTGACGGAACCCTTGGTCACCTCATAGGCGGGATGACCCACCAGCACATTGCTGAGCGTGCTTTTACCCGAGCCGTTGGGACCCATGATGGCATGCACCTCACCCGTCTTCACCGTAAGGTTGATGCCTTTCAATATCTCTTTGCCATTGATGGTGGCATGCAAATCTTTTATCTCTAACATTGCTTTGAATTTTCTGTGATACGTAAAAACATTATCCTACACTGCCCTCAAGCGACACGGAGAGGAGCTTCTGCGCCTCCACGGCAAACTCCATAGGCAGCTTGTTGAGCACTTCCTTGGCATAGCCGTTCACTATCAGTCCAATGGCATCCTCCGTGGGAATGCCCCGTTGGTTGCAGTAGAACAGTTGGTCTTCGGATATCTTGGAGGTAGTGGCCTCGTGTTCCACCACTGCGGTTTCGTTGTGTACGTCCATGTAGGGAAAGGTGTGAGCTCCGCATTGGCTACCCAGCAACAAGGAGTCGCACTGGCTGTAGTTGCGCGCATTGTCCGCCCGCTCGCCTACCTTCACCAGTCCACGGTAGGAGTTTTGGCTCTTGCCCGCAGAGATACCTTTACTGATGATGGTGCTGCGGGTGTTCCTGCCCAAATGAATCATCTTGGTACCCGTGTCCGCCTGTTGGTAGTTGTTGGTCACCGCCACGGAGTAGAACTCCGCTTGCGAGTTGTCGCCACTCAGCACGCAACTCGGATACTTCCATGTGATGGCTGACCCGGTCTCCACCTGTGTCCACGAGAGCTTGCTGTCCACGCCCTTGCAATGGCCGCGTTTGGTGACGAAGTTGTAGACACCGCCCTTGCCTTCGGCATCACCTGGATACCAGTTCTGCACGGTGCTGTATTTCACCTCGGCACGGTCATGCACCACAATCTCCACAATAGCGGCGTGGAGCTGGTTCTCGTCTCGCATAGGCGCGGTGCAGCCCTCCAAGTAGGAGACGTAGCTGTCGTCGTCCGCCACGATGAGCGTACGTTCGAACTGTCCCGTGTTGGCGGCGTTGATGCGGAAATAGGTAGAGAGTTCCATGGGACAGCGTACCCCTTTGGGGATGTAGACGAACGACCCGTCGCTAAACACGGCCGAGTTCAACGCTGCGAAGAAGTTGTCGCGGTAGGGGACTACAGATCCCAAATAACTCTTCACCAAGTCGGGATGTTCGCGCACGGCCTCACTGATGGAGCAGAAGATGATACCCTTCTCCATAAGCGTCTCCTTGAAAGTGGTCTTCACGGAGATGGAATCCATCACCGCGTCCACTGCCACGCCGCTCAGCGCCATCCGCTCTTCCAAGGGGATGCCGAGTTTATCAAAGGTCTTTATCAGTTCCGGGTCTACCTCGTCCATGTTTTTCGGTCCTTCCTTCTTCGTAGGAGCGGCGTAGTACGAGATTGCCTGATAGTCTATCTCGGGGATGGTGAGATGCGCCCACGTAGGCATCTCCAGCGTCTGCCAGTAGCGAAAGGCTTTCAGACGAAACTCCAGTAGCCATTCCGGCTCGTTCTTCTTGGCCGATATCAGGCGTACCACCTCTTCGTTGAGACCCCGTTCGATGACCTCCGTATGCACGTCGGTCGTAAATCCGTATTTATATTTCTCCTGAGCTATCCGCTTCACCAAGCGGTTCGGGTCGTCCGTCCCTTGCGCGGTGTTCGGCAGTTCAGATTTATCTTTATTCAGCATAGCTTACTTTATAATTTGTTTGGTCATATCCTTGATAGCCGGGAAGAAGACATCGGAGAATTCACGAATGGGGCTGTAGAAGAACGATGCCTCTTTCATCTCCTTTCCGATAATCGCTTCCTGCGTATCGACAAATTGCAGAATGTGTATCAACAAGCCTATCCAGAGCAGGCAGAGAAGCATACCCAGCAATGCTCCGCCAAACCGGTTGAGGATGCCCAGATGTACGATATCGAGTGCCTTGGTGAGCATGGTGGCCGCCACGTAGATAATCATCGGCACGACAGCCCAGATGAGTAGAAACGCAAGCACTTGCGCCACCGACTCCGACGTTCCGATGTGAGGAGCCAGCTGCTCGCCCACCATGACATAGAGCGCACGCGCCACAAAGAGCCCGGCCACCAAGCCCACCACGGAGGAAAGTTGCTTGAAGAAGCCCTTGCGGTAGCCCAGTATCATCCCGGCAGCCAGGATGACCAGTATCACGATGTCTATTACTGTCATATCTCTCGTTATCGGCTAAACATCAGTGTGCCAATCACACAAACAAGATTATTCGGCAATTGGCACACTGCGGTTATCATTCTGTCATGATGCCTTAGCGGCACTTCTGTTCACTATAAAGTGGCCTTCACTTCCACTTCCTGGAATGTCTCGATGACATCGTCCACCTTCAGGTCGTTGTAGTTTTGGAGGCTGATACCGCACTCGAAGTTGACGGAAACCTCTTTCACATCGTCCTTGAAACGCTTCAGGGCATTGATTTCGCCCGTGAAGATGACGATACCGTCGCGGATGACACGCGCCTTGTCGGAACGTTTCACCTTTCCTTCCTTCACCAACGCACCGGCAACGGTACCCACCTTGGTGATGTGGAACACCTCGCGAACCTCCAGCGTGGCGGTCACTTCCTCTTTCATCTCCGGTGCCAACATGCCTTCCATGGCAGCCTTCACGTCCTCTATGGCATCATAGATGATGGAGTAGAGACGGATGTCCACGCCCTCTTGCTCAGCGGTTCTGCGCGCCTGCATAGAGGGACGAACCTGGAAGCCAATGATGATGGCATTGGAAGCGGCAGCCAGACTGACATCGGATTCCGATATCTGACCCACAGCCTTGTGGATGACATTCACCTGGATGTTGGCGGTGGAGAGCTTTATCAACGAATCGCTCAATGCCTCGATAGATCCGTCCACATCGCCCTTCACAATCACGTTCAGTTCGTGGAAGTCGCCCAGAGCCAAACGGCGGCCTACCTCATCGAGGGTAAGCATCTTCTGGGTACGCAGGCCCTGCTCGCGTTGCAACTGCTCACGTTTGTTGGCAATCTCACGAGCCTCCTGCTCCGTCTCTATCACGTGGAACGTGTCGCCAGCCTGCGGAGCGCCGTTAAGTCCCAGAATCAATGCGGGTTCTGCCGGACCGGCTTCCTTAATGCGTTGGTTACGTTCGTTGAACATGGCCTTCACCCTACCGTAGTTGGTTCCAGCCAGCACGATGTCGCCCACCTTCAGCGTTCCGTTGGCAATGAGCACCGTGGCGATGTAGCCACGTCCCTTGTCCAAGGTAGACTCGATGATGGAGCCCGTGGCACGACGGTTCGGATTGGCCTTCAGGTCAAGCAGTTCGGCTTCCAGCAGCACCTTTTCCATCAGTTCAGGCACTCCGATACCTTTCTTGGCCGAGATGTCCTGCGACTGGTATTTACCGCCCCACTCCTCTACGAGGAAGTTCATGGCCGCCAGCTCCTCCTTGATTTTGTCGGGATTGGCGGCAGGCTTATCTATTTTGTTGATGGCAAAGACGATAGGCACACCGGCTGCCATGGCGTGGTTGATGGCCTCCTTGGTTTGAGGCATCACGTCGTCGTCGGCAGCCACAATGATGATGGCTACGTCGGTGACCTTCGCACCACGGGCACGCATGGCCGTGAAGGCTTCGTGTCCCGGAGTATCGAGGAAGGTGATGCGACGACCATCCTCCAAAGTCACGTTATAGGCACCGATATGCTGGGTGATACCACCGGCCTCACCGGCAATCACGTTCGACTTGCGGATGTAGTCGAGCAGCGATGTCTTACCATGGTCGACGTGTCCCATCACCGTAACGATGGGCGCGCGCGGCAACAAGTCTTCTTCGTTGTCAGCCTCTTCGGTGATGGCCTCAGCCACCTCCGCGCTCACATATTCGGTCTTGAAGCCAAATTCATCGGCCACCAAATTGATGGTCTCGGCATCGAGGCGTTGGTTGATAGAGACCATGATGCCGATGCTCATGCAGGTACCGATGACCTTGGTCACAGGCACATCCATCATGTTGGCCAGCTCGTTGGCTGTAACGAACTCGGTCAGTTTCAGCGTCCTGCTCTCAGCCTGCTCTTGGCTTTCGAGCTCTTGCTGACGGTTGAGCACATTCTCACGTTTCTCCTTGCGGTACTTCGAAGCCTTGGTCTTGCCCTTGTTGGTGAGCCGGGCCAACGTCTCTTTTACCTGCTTAGCCACGTCTTCGTCGCTGACCTCCGCCTTGGCAAAAGGTTTCTTGAACCGGTCTTTGCCACCATGCTTGCCGGCATTGTTGTTGGCACCCTGACCCTGTTGGCCTTTGTTGCCACCATTGTTGCCCGACCGATGGTTATTGTTGTCCATCGTATTGATGTCCACGCGTTCCTTGTTGATGCGGCTTCGTTTCTTCTTGTTCCGTCTGCTGTCGTCGTCAGCGCCGTCCGTCTGCTTCGGAGCTTTGTCGTCCACCTTCCGTATCTCCTTGATAATGGCATCTTTCATCTGCCGTTTCTGTTCCATACGGAGTTTCTCCTTCTCCTCACGTTCTTTCTTCTTCTCCTCTTTCGACTTCTTCTTCGGGCGGGTCGACTGGTTCAGCGCAGCCAAGTCAATCTGTCCTACCACATTGATTTTGGAAACAAACTCAGGCTTGGAAAGATGGAACACGTCCTCTTCCGCCTTCTTCGCTGTCTCCGTGGTCGCCTCCGGCTTCGAAGCGTTGACTTCCGGCTCTTTCTGTTGCGGAGCGGCAACGGGCTCTGCCGTTGGCTTCTCCACCGGTTCTTCAGACTTCATATCCGTTTTCTTTGTCTCCTCTGGAGTCGCGGCATTCGCCGTTACGACAGGTTGCTCCTTAGCCACCGATGCCGCCTGGGGAGTTTCTTCTTTCTCTTCTCTCTCAACAGGTTGCACGGATTCCGCCGCCTTCTCTGCCGACGTTTCTTTGGCTACAGGGGCAGGAGCAGGCTTCTTCTTGTTCAGACTGTCCAAATCTATTTTCCCAACCTGTTTGAACTTGGGTCGAGAGTCTTCGGGGGCAAACGTCTTTACAACCTCTTCTCTTTTGGTGCTTGTGTCGGCTATGCCGTCGTTGGCAGAAGCGGAACTCTTGGCGCGATCCTTGATTTGGCGTTCACGCAAGTTCTCCGATTCCATCTTCAGATTCTTGTCCTTGCTGATCTCCTTCACGAGTAAAGCATATTGATCTTCCGTAATCTTCGTGTTCGGATTGGCTTCCACGGAGAATCCTTTCTTCTGCAAAAACTCGACGACAGTCGTTATTCCTACATTTAAATCTCTTGTTACTTTGTTTAATCTAATCGTCATACTTTACTCCTCAAATTCTGCCTTTAATATTCTCAATACATCATCTACCGTATCTTCTTCCAGATCCGCTTTTTCGATGAGCATTTCACGAGGAGCGTTGAGTACGCCTTTCGCCGTATCAATGCCGATACTCTTGATGGCGTTGATGACCCACTCGTCTATCTCGTCCCTGAACTCGTCAAGGTAGATATCCTCCTCTTCCGTCACCTCATCCAATTCGCGGAACACATCTATCGTATAGCCGGTAAGCATGCTGGCCAGTTTGATGTTCAGACCACCCTTACCGATTGCCAAAGAGACCTCCTCGGGTTTCAGATAAACCTCAGCCTTGTGGTTCTCCTCATCCAGACGGATGGAAGAGACTTTAGCGGGGTTCAACGCCCGTTGGATGAACAGAGAGACATTGGCGGTGAAATTGATTACGTCGATGTTCTCGTTGCGCAACTCGCGCACGATGCCATGGATACGCGAACCTTTCACGCCCACACAGGCTCCCACGGGATCGATGCGGTCATCATACGATTCTACGGCAATCTTGGCACGCTCGCCCGGTATGCGGGCGATTCTCTTTATCGTAATCAGTCCGTCGTTGATCTCAGGAACTTCCATTTCGAACAGTCTTTGCAGGAAGACAGGGGATGTGCGGCTCAGGATAATCTTCGGATTGTTGTTGAGATTGTCCACGTGGTCTACCACCGCACGCACCGTCTCGCCCTTCCGGTAGAAGTCGCTCGGAATCTGCTCACTCTTGGGCAACAGCAGTTCATTGCCTTCATCATCGAGCAGCAGGATTTCCTTCTTCCATATCTGGTAGACCTCGGCGCTTATCACCTCGCCTACCTTCTCTATATATTTATTGTAAAGACTGTCTTTCTCCAGCTCCAGTATCTTGGATGCCAAGGTCTGACGCAGGTTCAGGATGGCGCGTCGTCCGAAGTCGGCGAAATGCACCTCGTCGGTAACCTCCTCGCCCACCTCATACGAAGCGTCTATTTTCTGCGCTTCGGACAAGGCTATCTGCCTGTTGGGGTTGGTCAAGTTCTCATCTTCCACCACTTCCCGGTTTCTCCATATCTCAAAGTCCCCTTTGTCCGGATTGACGATGACATCATAGTTCTCATCCGTTCCGAACATTTTAGCTATCACGCTACGGAAACTCTCCTCAAGGACGCTGACCAACGTTGCGCGGTCAATGTTCTTCAACTCCTTAAATTCCGAAAATGTGTCAACCAAGCTGACCGTTTCCTCTTTCTTCGCCATAATTCTATTTAAAACTAATAAGGTATTTAGTATATTTTACATCGTTGTATCCGAGCTCCTCATCGGTCTGCACCAGTTGCGGACGTTTGAAGCCCTCTATCTTTTCTTTCTTGCTGACAGTCACCACAAACTTGTCCTCGTCGGCATCCTTCAGCACCCCGGTAATCTTGCGTCCGTCGTTGGTCAACACCTCCACTTCCTTACCGACATGGTTCTTGTATTGCTGGAGCACCTTGAAAGGCTGCCCTATTCCGGCGGAGCCTACCTCCAGTTCAAAGTCTTCCTCCTCGCGGTTCATCTTCGACTCGATAAACCGGCTCAGTTCCACGCAGTCCTCAATCCACACGCCTTCGGCATGGTCAATCTCCACCACAATCTTGTCATCGGGACTAACCGTTACGTCCACCAAAAAATAGTCTTTGTCTTGCAGCCATTCCGCCACAATGTTCTCAACAAGTTTCTTGTCTATCATTCAAATACTGTTTATAGAACAAAAAAGGGGCTTTTAGAAGCCCCTCACATTATTCATCCATTTCAGTGGCAAAGGTAGGAATAATTCTTTATACCGCAAAGTTTGACTGAAAAAATATTATTTTTGCGGCAACATTCATCCTTAGTACGACTAAAAACAATCGCATGACCTATAAACATCGCAATCCAAACCGCTCATTCCTGGTGATAACCGGAGTGTTGGCGTTCGCCGTCATCTTCGTGGTGATTCTCTTCACCATCATGTCCCTGCAACTAAGCGACAGAAAACAGCGTCAAGTAGTCTACGCCGAAGTGTACCAGATAGAGCTGGCAGGCAACCTCCACGGGGATTCGCTCTCCGTCTATCTGAACGACAGTCTGTTGTGGAGCGGAACCGTATCCACCGAGAACTACCGTCTCTCACCCGTCAACCGTTACGAGGAGGAGAACGCCCTACTGATAGTGGACGGACGCACGGACAAAGTGTCCACCTTCAACTTGGACAAGAAAGGCGGACACATCCTTGTCACGAAGCAGGATGGCGACCTGTCCATCAGCTTAGAGCGTTAGTCTCTCATTCCTTCGGGCTCAGGACTTTGTGATAGGCCACCGTGTCGCACAGGATGGCGCGCGCGTCCTTCAGCCCTTGGTCATAGCGCAGGGAGTAGATGACCGCACCCCGTTGGTGATAGTAGTTCTTCACTATCTCACCCGCCACCAGTCGACGGATATCCTCCGAGAAGTAGTCGAGGTCACGGTCCAGGTTGTGCGACAGCTTCTTCTCCAACGCCTCGAACTCCGATTTGGCTTCGTCCATATAGCCCTCGATTTCCGCAATGCCGCGCAAAGCCTTCAGGGCTTTCTCGCTCTCCTTGTCATAGGTGAAGTCCGACTTCTTCACCTGTTGCTTGAAGATTTCGTACTCCGCGTCGGAGAGGGTGAAGTGTTCAGCGTCGGCAATGGTATCGTGACGCAAGCAGTAGTCCGTCACGTAGTCGAACACCACGTCGTGCGCATCAAGATAGTAGAGCATCGTGGGGGTCTTCTCCGCCTCCACCGCCTTATCCGGGGTGACCCCTCCCCCGTCGCGCACCTCACGACCGGCGGCGGTGTGGAACACGGTGGTCAGGCTGTCGGGCACACGCTCCGCACGTCCCGAAGCGTCCCGATGTTGGTAATTGATGGCTTGCACGCAACGGCCACTCGGGATATAGTATTTAGAGGTAGTGACTTTCAGGTTCCCGTTATAGGGCAAATCGCGTATCACCTGCACCAGTCCCTTGCCAAACGTGCGGCTGCCCGCAATGACGGCACGGTCAAGGTCCTGCAACGCACCCGCCACAATCTCCGAAGCGGAAGCGGACTCTCCGTCCACCAACACGACCAAAGGCATCTGTGCGTCCAAAGGCTCTTTTGTGGTCTTCGACACGGAAGCCGCCTGTTTCAGTTTTCCCTTTGTGGAGAGCACCTCTACGCCCTTGGGAAGAAACAGGTTCAGAATCTCCACGGCCTCGCTCATCAATCCGCCCGGATTGCCTCGCAAGTCGAGGACCAATGAAGTGATGCCTTTCTGTTTCAGGTCGATGAAGGCTCTGCGCACATCACGCGAGCAGTTCTCGGTGAAACTGGTCAGATAGATGTAGCCGATACCCTCGCCCACCACTCCGTAGTAAGGGATAGTCGGGGTCTGGATGCTCTCGCGTGTCACCTTGAATTCCAAAGGCTGTTCCGTCCCCGGCCGCTGCACGCGAAGCAGGAAACTCGTGCCGGCTTCACCGCGCAACATATCGCTCACCTCGGAAGTGGATTTGCCCAAGATATCCTTCCCGTCGATATCGAGGATGACATCGCCCGGCTTCAGTCCCACCTTGGCGGCAGGCATATGTTCATACGGCTCTGCTATCACCACCCGGTTCTTCGCCTTATGGAAACGGATCACCGAACCGATGCCCGCATACTTGCCGGTGGTCATCATCTTCAGTTCCTCCGTTTGGCTTTCGGGGTAGTATACGGTATAGGGGTCCAACTGCCGCAGCATGGCCTCGATGCCGGTGCCTATCACCTTCTCCGCATCGATGGTGTCCACGTAGAACAAGTCCAGCTCCTTGAACAAAGAGTTGAACACATCCAGGTTCTTCACTATCTGAAAATTACGGTCATCATCCTTGAAGCCCAGCAAGCCTCCAGCCACGACTACGACCAAGGCGGCAACGGCCATTCTTCTATTCAAAAACTTTTTCATATCCACTCTTCTGTGACGCACCGTCTGGGTAACGCCAATCCTTGAGTTGCAAAAGTAGGTACATTCCACAGAATAGCCGCCAACATCCACTGATATTTAACTTAATTTCGTTGCGAGTGAGTGAGGAACCTACAGAGTTCCCGTAGAACTTCCGGAACGGAACCACGCTCATCGTGAGGGAACAGCGCCCGCAACACAAAAAGGTGGTTAAGGGATTACCACTCTTGTTTTTTCCAAAAACAGTCGTACCTTTGTACGGAAAAGCTATCGATATGAATACAATGAGAAGAT
>CAVJRQ010000053.1:379-4944 GCA_963652075.1 Acutalibacteraceae bacterium | reverse complement strand
GTACGCCGTCCTTCCGGGCTTGCTTGGTGATGACGTTGATGACACCGCCCATGGCATTGGAGCCATAGAGCACAGACCCCGGTCCGCGAAGCACCTCCACGTGGTCCACATACTCCGTGCCGTAGAAGTCGGCTACGGGATGAGAATAAAGTCCGGCAAACTGCGGCTGTCCGTCCACCATCATCAGGATGGAGTTGGTGGGCGATCCACCCACGCCACGTATCTTGATGCCTCCACTGCCGCCGTTGCTCACACCGAATCCGAAGACGTTGCGTTGAGAGACAAAGAGGCTCGGCACCTCGCCGGAGATGGCGGAGAGCAGTTGCGTATGTCCGCTTGCCTCCAGTTGTCGGCTATTGATAACCGATACGGTATAGGGCAACAGGTTGCGGGAGGTGGCTTGGTTGCTGCCGGTCACCACCACCTCGCCAATGCTGTACACGCGTGTGGTGTCCACCAAATTGTTTGCGCCCGTCACGGATGAAACCGTCACCGTAAGTAGGACGGAATACAGGAATCTTTTGTTCTTCATGTTACCCTTTTACTTTTCTATCTTTATCAGTTCGTATTTCTTGCTTCCCAGTCCTATTGTCTCGGCATAGTCGGTGATGTAAGTGCCGTGCTGGCGGTTGATGCGCTCAATGAGCGGCTTCTCGTCATCACCGGGCTGTGCCTTGTGGTTGAACACAAGGTCGAGGCAAGCCTGGTCGAGTGCCACGGGGTCGGTACTGGCAAGGATACCCATATCCTTGAGCTTGGGGTCGGCGGGATGGCTGTCGCAGTCGCAATCCACGCTCATGTTGTTCATCACGTTGATGTAGATGATGTCCTTGCCGTGGCCGAAATACTCATGTACAGCCTGTGCGGCTGCCGCCATGCTCTCCAGGAAGTCGTCCTGCTCGGGCAGGTTCTGCCAGAGCTGCGATGCGTCCTGCACCTTTCCGGCCGTATGTATGTACGCCTTTCCGTCGGTGGATGCCACGCCGATGCTCTGGTTCTTCAGCACACCTCCGAAACCGCCCATGGCGTGTCCCTTGAAGTGAGCGAGGTTGACCATGAAATCATAGTTGGCGAGGTGGTCGCCCACGATGTCGTACTTCAAGTGTTTCTTGTCCTTCACGGGTATGCGCATCTGTCCGTACTCGTCCATCAGGTCTACGGCAGCGATGGAGTCGAAGCCGTGGGCGTGGATGGTCTCCCAGTGCTTGCCCTTGTCCTGTCGGCTTCCGCCGTATGCGGTGCAGCACTCCACGAGCGTTCCGTTCACTTCTTCCACGAGGTTGCGTATCAGCGTCGGCTTCAGATAGTTGTTGCCACCCATCTCTCCAGAACTAATCTTCACCGCCACCCGTCCGTGGGCTGGAACGCCCAGCGCCTTGTAGATGCGAACGAGCGCCTCCGGACTTATCTCCTCGGTCATGTAAACCTTCGACTGGGCATGGAGCGACATCGCGCCCGTCATTGCCATTACCGCTATCAGTATTGTCTTCTTCATTCTTGTATTTTTTAGTTGTTCAATCTTTCTTTTATTCACGCTGCAAAATAACAACCTTTCCGTCAAAACTCCTGTAGATTTATTACGGACGGAATTACACAAATTACGGATAGTTTTGTGTTATTGACGAGTTCTGCAAACATTATAGATTAACTCGACCCACAAAGCGACAAAAACAACGGGAAAGCAGTAACTTTGCGGACGCTGTACGAACATGATCGAACAAAGTCCAAGACGCTTTCCGAGAAAGGAGAGAGCCTTGGACTTTTGTCTATAGGGAAGGAATCACATCATCTTTTCCCATTCCATAGACTGCTCGACCATAGCTGGGTCACTATGAGAGAAGTGATGTTACTTCAAATACCCATTTGCCCAGTCAGCGACTTCTTTCGCTGACATGCCGTTGAGCAGTTTTCCGGCTTCCCATTTCACGTCGGGGTAAGCCTCCTTGAATACTCTCTCGGAGTTCTTGATGCCGCTTCCGCCGGAGGTCATGAACATCACGACGCGCTTGCCTTTCAGCTGATAAGTGTCCATGAACGTGTTGATGATGCGAGGCGCACCGTTCCACCAGTTAGGGAAGCCGAGGAAGATAAGGTCGTAACCATCAAGCGACTCCTTGCTCTTCTCGAAGGCAGGACGCGACTTCGGATTGTCGTTCTCGCGACAGCAACGGGAGGTCTTTACCGTCCAGTCGAGGTCGGCTGCGGAATAAGCCTCGGTAGGCTTGATTTCGAAGAGTTCCCCACCCGTGGCATTGGCGACCTTCTCTGCGGCAGCCTTCGTGGTGCCCGTGGCAGAGAAGTAAGCCACAAGCACCTTGGGTGCTGCGGCCGGGTTGGAAACCGCGGCTTCGGAAGTGGTAGCCTTCTTGCCGCAAGCCATCAAGGAGGCTGAAAACAGCATTAGGGGGATAATCAAAAGTCTCTTCATAATTTTTTATACTATTACAGATAGGTTTGATAGAATTGGGTTATCACGCCAAAAGGGATAATCTCCAGCTTGTCATACAGGTCGCAATGACTTGCGCCTGGCACGATGAGCAACTGCTTGTTGTCACCCCTTAGCAGTTTGAAGGTATCCTCGCCCATGTAACGTGAATGCGCTTTCTCGCCATGAACGATGAGCACTGCGTTTCGTATCTCGCCAGCGTATTGGAGTATTTGGGAATTGAGGAAACCGAGGTCGGAAGTGAGATTCCATCCCTGTCCGGAATTGACGGCACGTTCGTGGTAGCCGCGTTTTGTCTTGTAATAGTCGTAGTAGTCCTTCATAAACTGCGGTGCATCGGCAGAAGGCTTGGGATTCATAACCGAACGTTTGTAAGAGCCATTGCGATAATCCTCCGTGCGCTGGTTGTTCAACTCCACACGCCTCTGATAGCGTTGTTCTGCAGTACCCTTGTCGAAATAGCCATTCGTGTTCACACGCGTCATGTTGTACATCGTGGAGGCCACCGTCGCCTTGATTCGAGGGTCGTTGGCAGCAGCATTGATGGCAAGACCGCCCCAACCACAAATGCCGAGAATACCAATGCGGTCGGCATCTACCAGTTCGCTGGTGGAAAGATAATCCACGGCAGCGCTGAAATCCTCCGTGTTGAGGTCGGGCGATGCCACATTTCGTGGTTCGCCACTGCTCTCGCCTGTGAACGAAGGGTCGAAAGCGATGGTCAGAAAACCACGTTCGGCAAGTGTTTGTGCATAAAGTCCCGACGACTGTTCTTTCACCGCGCCGAATGGACCGCTTATGGCAATGGCTGGCAAAGGTCCTTTTGCGCCTTTTGGTACATACATATCGGCTGCGAGAGTTATACCGAAGCGATTGTAAAAAGTTATCTTCTTGTGATCCACTTTGTCACTTTGCGGGAAAGTCTTGTCCCACACTTGTGTCAGATTTAAAATTTCTTCATGCTCCATATTACTTGATGTTTGCGCCGTTGTTGTGCTACTTGTCATAAGTAAACCAACGACAAATGTTACGATAGTTGTTGTTCTCATGTCATTACGATTATTTGATTCTTACACTTGGTATCTCATCCAGACGGTATCACCCATACGCTCTACCGATTGCAGTTTGAGCAATGTGGCGGGGCGGTCCGGATTGTCTATGCCGTCGAACACGGCTGCCATACCTTTGCGACCGTCAATGCCAGGACCAATCATCAGGCTCACCTCGTCGAGGAGTCCAGCGGCAAGGAAGGCTCCGTTGATGTGTCCGCCGCCCACGACAGCGATGCGCTCCACGCCAAACTCTGTATTGAGTATCTCCATAGCCGTCTCCAAGTTGATACGCTTCTTTCCGACGGCTATCCATGAGATGCCCTGTCGGTCGAGCGTATCGAAGTATTCCTTCGGACAATCCTCGCAAGCGATGACGAGCAACGGCTGACCATGCTGTTCGTTGCCCGGCCAACGCAATTTGCCATGCGTATCAATAGCTACATCGTAGCCAGGCTTGCCGTCGGCAACCTTGTGGAAGGCGGTGCGCCCGATAGGTTCAGAGGATGAAGCGACGAAAGGTTCGGGCAGAGCGAAGTGCATCTGCATGGTTACCCGTCCCTCAATGGTTGTGGGACAATCAAGTTGCTCCAATGCGTCATAGTAAGCGTTGGAAGGGTCAATCTGTTCGGTCATGGCGCAGTCGATGCGGCCGTCCACCGATGCCATCATGTGGCAGACAATGTAGGGTTTCATGTTCTTGTATTTTTGTCGTTTCTTAATTCTTTTGTTCACGATGCAAAATTACAATCGTCTCCTCAAAGTCCTTGTAGATGTATTACGGACAGAATGATACAAATTACGGCAAATGCACTGATAGGCTAAGTCTTTCCTACATATTATTACGGTAGATTCCTCGGATTTGAGTACTTTCGCTTGAATTATTTCTTGGATTTGAGTATTTTAGCAAAGATTATTTCTCGGATTTGAATACTTTAGTTAGCTTTGCATCTGAAAACAAAACGTTTATGGCTACGCAAGCGGAGGTAGACTATCTCGATATCATCAACCTCCATATCACGCCAATAGAAATAAAGTCGGGCACCCAAGGCGGCATGAAAAGCCTCTGG
>CAVJRQ010000053.1:0-369 GCA_963652075.1 Acutalibacteraceae bacterium | reverse complement strand
CGGTGCTCGCTCGAGAACTTCGGGGAGTTTGAATATACAGACAAGGAAGACGGGAATACCGTCAGGCACGTCCGCATCCTTCCCCTCTACGCTATGGCACAGTTACAAAAAGTATGACAAAAGCCCTTGGCGCTTTCCGAAAAAGAAGAGAGCCTTGGGCTTTTTGTCGTTGTCAAAACTGTAGACCGTGCAGCCAATTGTTTGTAGACTTCTCCGTTTCCTTGCGGTCGTTCTGTGCCGTGTGTCCATAAACAGCAAAACCTTTCAGTACCTTGGCACCCTTGCAAGCCGACTGCAACTTGCTCGCCGTGCTACCCAGTCCGCTGCCTTCGTGGGTGCAGAACGGAATAATGGTCTTGCCTTGCCAGT
>CAVJRQ010000052.1:0-2894 GCA_963652075.1 Acutalibacteraceae bacterium | reverse complement strand
GCAACAGGTGGTACTTCTTGCTCTTGCCCAACTGGCGGACGTAGGCTTTCGAGGCGTTGAACAGCACGCGCTGCTTGAACGCGTTGCTCCACTCCATCTGCATCTCCACGATGAACTGACGACCCGTAGTGTCCTTGCACCGGACATCCACGATGCTGTTCTTGCGCAAGGGCTGGTCAGGGGTCAGCTCTGCGGGCAGATACTCAATGTCGGTAATCTGCTCCTCCTTGTCCAACGGCAGCAGGGCATTGAGCAGACTGATGACCAGGTCAGGGTGCTCTCCGAATATCTTCTTGAACGTCAGGTCGGCTTTGGGATCCAGGTATTTCATGCACACTTCGCGTTTAATTGTTTTTCAGCGACAAAGTTACGACTTTTTTTTCTTTTCTGCAACAGTCTGTCGGTACGGTATCTTCTTGAAAACTATTGAAAAAAGCGGTCTGTATTGAGGTTTTTGTCCCAAAAAGGTCTTTCTTGGTGACTAATCACCAAACCTCAGATAAGGCTTGATTTGCATTCGCTGAATGGTTACCTTTTCTCACCCTTATTGTTATTGAAAGTTAATCTCATGGATGATAGCGTGTCCGCTCGAATAGAATGACTACTTTTGCTCAAATTTATATGAAAGTTGAACATGAAAGTATTCAAAAGTATAACCCTCTTACTGATGGTATTCACGCTCTGCTCGGCGTTTACATTTTTGAAGAAGGGCAAAAAGACACAACAAGTGTATGTGATGGGAGTCTCTTTCTCCTTTAAGGATTCCGTTTTCTACATGACGGATATCCAGCGAATCGACAGCGTGAAGCTGACCAAGGAGAAATTTCTGCCTGACCGGGAAGAATACAGTTCCCAGTTGCGCGGCTATTTGGAGGAGAAAGACGGAGACCGCAACCATACCTGTATTACCTACTTCTCCGCGAAAAGAGAGGATTTGCAAAAGAAGGCTACTGCTTTGATGAAGAAACATGAAGGCGTTTATCCGACTGTCATCATCGGCAGCGACGTATTCAAATACGAAAGACCTGAAGAATATACCGGAGAATAACCCTGTCATATACGCATGAACCCGTTACTGAAATATCTTTTGCTGTCTCTTTCGGTCGTGTCGCTGATGGCATGCCATTCAGGCTCTGACGACCCTGGTTCGCCGGATGATACCAACAGCCGAACGGTCTTGGTCTATATCATGGCGGAGAATAGATTATCCAGCTTTGCCACGGCCGATGAGTATGCCGATCCGCAGGGTGACGTCAGCGAAATGCTTGAGGCCGCCTATGACATCCCCGACAACAGTCATCTGATTATCTTCCTCGATGATGCCAACAAAAACGAAAACCCGCGCATTTACGAGGTGAAGAAATCCAAGAAGGGGGAAAGAGGCTATTTGGAGACGGTCAAGGAATATGACGAAGAACTCTGTTCCACCGACCCGGCGGTGTTGCGTGATGTGCTGACGATGGTTAAGGCTGACTTCCCGGCCACCGGTTACGCCTTGGTGATGTGGTCACACGGCAGTGCCTGGTTGCATGCGGCAAAGACCAAAGACACCCGTTCGATAGGCATCGACAACGAGAGCAATTCTTACTCCGACACAGGCGTGGGGATGGAGATAGTCTCCTTGAAGGAGGTTTTGGAAGGGTTCGGCAAACTTGACTATCTCTATTTTGACGCTTGCTTCATGCAGGCTGTGGAGGTAGCCTATGAATTGCGCAACGTCACCGATTATGTCATTAGTAGTCCTGCGGAAACGCCCGGTACGGGAGGAGCCTATCACAAGATGATGGCTTCGATGTTCCTGGCGGACGCGGAGAAGGCTGCGACGGGTATGGTGGAGGATAACTTCAACTATTACAAGGATATTTATGACCGGGTTCCCGATTTGGATGACGTGAATGACCCCTATTACCGATATAACTACGGTAACGTGATATCGGCTGTCAAATGCAGCGAACTGGATGCCTTGGCGCAGGTCACGAAACCCCTCGTCGGGAAGTATGCCGGTGACAAAACGGTGTTGTCGCTTCCCGACAATGTGCAGGAGTATAATACGAAGTGGTCTGCATATCCCGATTATTACGACATGAACGGGGTTATTCACCAGATTGCCGATGACTCGGAGTACGAATCCTGGAAGACGCAACTCGACAAGACCGTAATTGTCCGCAAGGCCACTGATAAATGGGTTTCCTACAACGGATGGGCTTCCCTAAAGTCCGAGAGCGACTCTCCCTTTGGTGGTATATCCATGTATGTTCCCAAGGTCGGCGGCAGATACGCTACGTGGAACTCCGATTTTCAGGATACCTCTTGGTGCGCCGATGTTTGGTCCGGCACCGGATGGGACAAGTCACTTTAACGTCATACGCGCGCAAGTACTTACGTCGCTCGATGAAAGTACTTACGTTGGCCGATGAAAGTACTTACGTTGGAAGGTGCAACCGCTTGCGCCATTCGTGCGAATCGCCTTTCAAACGAGACTATACCTCATGGTTCAACGGGACTATACCTTGTTTGAAGCCTCGTCCGCATCTACGCACATTGCCGGATGTGCGTGTTTAAAGTGTCTACGGTTTCAGTTAATGAAGAGAAAAGGTTCCCTGTAAAACGCTCATTGTCAGGCGTTCCAATGTCGTACGTACTTAAGTGTTAATGTCGTACGTCCTTAGGTGCTATGCACGTACGTCCTTAGGTGCTATGCACGTACGTCCTTAAGTGTTATGGTCGTACGACCTTAGGTGCTATAGTCGTACGGCATGAAAACTTCTGACAGACAACAGATTAAACAGTTGTTTTCCAGTCCTCTATCGTCCCGGTCTCTGACGAGAAGCTGCAGCCTGTCTTGTAGAGCGTGCGGCTGTCGTTGGCATAGGGCAGGGCGTAGCCTTTCTCCT
>CAVJRQ010000051.1:0-14630 GCA_963652075.1 Acutalibacteraceae bacterium | reverse complement strand
ATTTCTTTACTTTTTAAAGTGTTAAAACGGTGTAAAGTAAATCTGTACTAAGTCAGGGTATAGGATTGGACGAAAGAAGCCTTATCGTGTCTCCCAGGGAGTGAACGATAAGGCTTTTTCAACTAAAAGTTCAGGATTGGCTACATGCGGCCACGGCCACCGCCGAAACCACCGGGAGGAGGTCCGCCGAAGCCGCCAGGACCATCGCCCGGACCATCGAAACCGCCACCGCGTCGGCGCATGTCGCGCATGTGCTGGCGCGCCTCTTTACTGCCGAAGATATTCAGACGATAGATGAAGTGGAGCATGCAGTAACTGTTGATGCTATTGTATTCCGTATCCCTGCGCTGCGAAGCGGAGATGTTACGGCTGATGTTGCTCTGGTTGTGCAGGATATCAAATACCTGCAACGACACGGTAGCCGCATTGCCCCGGAGGAAGTTCTGCGACAGTTGGGCGTTCCACACCAACTCGTCACGGTTCATCTCCGCGGAACTGTACCCACGGCGGCAACTGTTGGAGATGCTTGTGGAAAGGGTCATGCTCCAGGGGAACTGGATGTTCGACTCCGCTCCGTAAGAGAAGTCATAGGTATTCATGTTGCTGCTCTTCTGCAAAGAACTGCGCACACGGCTATGGCTGATGGAGCCGTTGATGTTGAAATCGAACCAATCGTTGCGATAGCCTCCGCTAAGGCGTTCGCTCAGCGTCACGTTGCGGGTGGTGTTTTTCAGCGCGTCCGCATTGTTCTGGCTAAGGAAGCCCACCATGTTGCGATAGCTTGCCATCGTGAAGGCGTTGTATGAGAATTTCTTGTTCTTGGGCAATGCGGACGAGAAGGCGAAGAACAGGTCCGTATCCCAGTTGCCGTTGATATTCTCGGGCTGCGTGATGCGTCCACCGGTACTACTGTCGTAGGTCACCTTGTTGCTGATACTGTTCAGCGTGTTGGAGAACCGGAGGTTGGCGTTTATACCCTGCTGGCGGTCCGCGTTATAGGTATTGAACTCGAAGCGCAACGAGTTGGTGAACGATGGTTTCAGACCGGGATTACCCCGCGAGATATTCAGCGGGTTGGAGTCATCGGTCACATCCAACAGGTCGGACATGGATGGCTGGCTCGTCGACCCTCGGTAATTGATGTTCAAGCGGGTCTGCTTGGCAAAGCGATAACGGAACCGCACCGTCGGGGTGAAGTTGGTCACCGAACGGTTGACAACGGTGTCCACCTTACCCTTGATGTAACTCATCTTCGAAGTCTGCGGCATCAGGGTGACACCCAGATTCAGCTGGTATCTCTCGCGGATGAAGCGCAGGTTGGCGGAAATCTCGTGAATGTAGTTCTTGTACTCGGCAAACTTGCTCTGGTCGGCGTTGTAGTTCTCCGGGTCGTCATAGTTGGCAGGCAATGTGGGGAACGAGAAATCACCTATATCATAGGTAGAGCGGTCGCTCTTGGAGTATTTGTAGCGGTATTTGTAGCTCAGTTGCAGGAACGTGGCGCGCCACAAGGGCTCGCTATAGGTCAGCTGTGCCGAATAGTCCCAGTTCTTTGTCGGGGTGGTGATGAACCGGTTGGTGTTGGCCGTCGAGTCGACCATATAGTAGTCGATGCGCGATTGCGAAATCTGCTCGCTCTCGTTGTTGGTGTAGCCCGCTGACCCGCGCAGGGTGATGTTTCGTCCGGTGCTGCTGAGCTTGCGGTTGATTTGCAGTTCGCCGTTAAAGGACTGCGATTCACCGTCGCTGTTGGAGAGGTTGGTCTGCTTGTTGACACGGATGGAAGAGAGCGACTCGTCGTCCAACTGGTTGATGGGGTCGGTGATGCCATCCGTGTAGGGGTCGGCATTGAAGGTAGCCGACTGTGAATTGCCGCCGCTCCAACTATCCCCGATGGAGAAGTTCGGACGGAAGATGATGTTGGTCATGGTGTCCGGTTTCCACTCCAAGCGGAAGTCACCGCTGAATTTGGTACTGCGAGAGAGGCTTACGCCCAATGAGTTGCTGAACGAATTGCCCGACTCAAGGAAGGTCTCCGACGCGGTCTTGTTACGGCGGTCGTTGTAATTGTAGTTGTAGCTCAGGTTACCGCCAAATTCCACTTTATTGGAGGTGAGGGCAAAGTTGAATCCGACCTCTTTCTTGGTAGAGAGTCCATTGTTGCCACCGAAACCGCCGCCTCTCCGTCCGAATCCTGCCTCGCCGGTATTGTTCATCGAACCGATGGCGGTAGCCTGTTGCGTATCGGTGAAGCGGTTCACCATTAACTTGGCGGAGTAGCGGTCTTCGGTGCCGCCAGCCAAGTCGGTGTTGCCGAACCAACCCTGTTTCATGCCTTTCTTCACGGTGAGGTCGAGGACGGTCTCTTCCTCGCCATCATCGATACCCGTGATGCGGGCCAAGTCCGACTTCTTGTCGTAGGCCTTCAGTTTGTCCACCATTTCCACCGGCAGATTCTTCATGGCCATCTCTTTCTTGTTACCGAAAAACTCTTTTCCGTCGACCAATATCTTGCTGATTGTCTTTCCGTTCACGGTGATGTTGCCCTCAGAGTCCACCTCAGCGCCGGGGAGTTTCTTCACCAACTCTTCCAGAGCGGAGCCTTCGGGCACGCGGTACGCCGAACTGTTGTACACCAAGGTATCTTCCACCACCTGCACTTGCGGAGCTTCCGCCGTCACCACAGCCTCTTTCATCAGGATGCCGTCGTTGTAGAGCGAGACGCGACCCACGTTCACATTGGGTTTGGAGGCTGTCAGCTTCAGGGTTTTCCATTGCGGCGTATAGCCCACAAAGGAGACTTTCAACAGGTATTTGCCGGGCTTCACGGCAGGCAAGGTAAACTTACCTCCTTTCAGACTCACGTGACCGTTGATATAGGTGCTGTCCGGCATGGAGAGAATCTGTACGGTAGCTTGTTCAATAGGGTTGTTCTCCTCGGCGTCCCATACGGTTCCGGATACCGTCACTTTACCGGTCGACTGCGCCACCAAGGAGGCGATGCCGACAAAGGCAAGTAACAAAGAGAAAAGCGTTTTTTTCATGTTATTGGTAAGAGTTTTTTAGTTTCAATGACTTTTTGACCACTACAAACCCCAATAGTTTAAACAAAGAGATGTCTAAAAAGGCTAAAAATCGATAAATAGAGGAATCTTATAGACGAATGCGAGAATTGTTATACCTTTGCGCTAAATTAAGACGCAACATGAACAAACAGGAAATCATCATCTCAGAGAGTCTGGAACAAAGTCTCGGCACGGCGTTGCAGCGTGTCGACTTCGACAAGGTTTTCGTCCTCACGGACGAGCACACCGCCCGTCTTTGTTTTCCGCTCCTCCACTCTTTCGGTTCGCTGAAGGGTGCACGACGGATTGTCATCGGTGCCAGCGATGTCCACAAGACGATAGAGACATTGGCTTCCGTGTGGAAGGAGTTGAGCGACCACGGGGCGACACGCCATTCGTTGCTCATCAACCTGGGAGGAGGCATGGTGACCGACTTGGGAGGCTTTGCGGCTTCCACCTTCAAGCGCGGCATACCGTTTATCAATATACCCACCACCCTGTTGGCGATGGTGGACGCTGCCGTCGGCGGCAAAACAGGCATCAACTTCAACGGACTGAAGAACGAAGTGGGTGCGTTCGCTCCGGCCGACAGTGTCATCATCGACGCGGAGTTCCTCAAGTCACTGGACGATGAGAATCTCCGCTCGGGCTATGCGGAGATGCTGAAGCACGGACTCATCAGCAGTGTGGGTCACTGGGCGGAGTTGGTCAATTTCGACTTGGCGCGACCGGACTATGCGGCTCTTCAGCGTATGATAGACCAGTCAGTGCGGATAAAGGAACGCATTGTGGAGCAAGACCCGAAGGAGAAAGGCATCCGCAAGGCTCTGAACCTGGGACATACCGTAGGTCACGCCTTCGAGAGCCTCGCCCTGGAGCAAGGTCAACCCCGGTTACATGGCTATGCGGTGGCGTGGGGACTGGTGTGCGAACTCTATTTCTCGTGCATCAAGACCGGATTTCCAAAGGATAAGCTGCGCCAAACGATACAGTTCATCAAGGAGAACTACGGCATCTTCCCGTTCGACTGCAAACAGTACGACCGACTCTATGAGTTCATGACGCACGACAAGAAGAACGAGTCGGGCATCATCAACTTCACCCTTTTGGGCGAGATTGGAGATATTCGCATCAACCAGACCGCCACTAAGGAAGAGATTTTCGAAACACTCGATTTCTACCGCGAAACGATGGGGTGCTGAGCGGAGACCGGAAACCCATCCATGACGCTCCACCTGCACCTGATATAATATAATGTATAAACAAGAACCATTTTTCACAACATGTCAACACAAGACTTCAAGTACCAAGGTTTGAATGAGCAACAAGTTAACGAGAGTCGCCAACAGCATGGCACCAACCTTCTGACACCGCCCAAGAAAGAGTCGGTGTGGAAGCTCTACCTCGAAAAGTTCAAAGACCCCATCATCAAGATACTGCTCTTCGCAGCCTTCCTCTCGCTGGTCATCTCCATCATCGAGAACGAGTATGCCGAGACGATAGGCATCATCTTCGCCATCTTCATGGCCACGGGTATCGGGTTCTATTTTGAGTACGATGCCGGCAAGAAGTTCGACTTACTGAACGCCTCCAACGAGGAGACTCCCGTCCGTGTGATTCGCGACGGGGAAGTCCGCGAGATTCCCCGCAAGGATGTGGTAGTGGGCGACATCGTGATGTTGGAGAACGGCGAAGAGATTCCTGCCGACGGTATATTGCTGGAGGCGGTGTCGATGCAAATCAACGAGTCTTCGCTGACGGGAGAACCTATGGTGGAGAAGACGACCGACGAGCACCTGTTCGACAAAGATGCCACCTACCCGTCGAACCAAGTGATGAGAGGAACCACGGTTGTCGACGGTCACGGCATCATGGAGGTGAAGTTGGTGGGCGACGCTACCGAGATTGGCAAGGTGGCCCGTCAGGCTACCGAGAAGACCGAGGAAGAGACACCGCTCAACATCCAGCTCACACGTCTTGCCAACCTAATAGGCAAGATAGGTTTCATCGTGGCTGGACTCACCTTTGTGGGATTCGTTTCGCACGAGCTCTACATCTACTTTCAGACCAATGCGCTCACGGGCTGGCACCAATATATGCAGGTCATACAGATTGTACTGAAATACTTCATGCTGGCCGTCACGCTGGTGGTGGTTACCGTACCCGAAGGACTGCCCATGAGCGTCACGCTCAGCCTGGCCCTGAACATGCGGCGCATGTTGGCCACCAACAACCTGGTGCGCAAGATGCACGCCTGTGAGACAATGGGAGCGGTGACCGTCATCTGTACGGACAAGACGGGCACGCTGACGCAGAACCGCATGCAGGTGTACGAGATGAAGTTCTATGGACAACAGGCGGA
The DNA here is from genome assembly GCA_963652075.1 of Acutalibacteraceae bacterium. Lineage (GTDB taxonomy): Bacteria > Bacteroidota > Bacteroidia > Bacteroidales > Bacteroidaceae > Phocaeicola_A. The sequence continues at coordinate 9,203 of CAVJRQ010000051.1, read as the reverse complement.
CGGCACGATGAGCCCGGCGTTGGCAGACCGCATTGCGGAAGGCATCGCCACCAACTCCACGGCCTATCTGAGCAACGCCGATGGTGAAGAGACGAAGGGCGTGGGCAACCCCACGGAGATTGCCTTGCTGCTATGGATGAACAGCAAACAGCAGAACTACCTGACCATCCGCAACGAAGCGACCGCCTTGGACCAGCTACCATTCTCCACGGAACGGAAGTTCATGGCGACATTAGTGCGCTCAAGGCTCGACGGGAAGAAAGTGGTTTATCTGAAAGGAGCTCCCGAAATCGTGATGAGGAAATGCGCCAGCGTGACGGTGCCGCAAGGTACAGCGCCCATCGCGACCCTGCAGTCCGACATCGAGAAGCAACTGATCTCTTACCAAAACATGGCTATGCGTACACTGGGATTTGCCTACAAGACGGTGGACGAAGAGACGGCCGATGAGGTAACGCCCCTGACGGGAGCCAACGACTTCATCTTCCTGGGTGTGGCAGCTATCTCCGACCCTGTCCGCCCCGACGTACCAGCCGCCGTAGCCCAATGTCAGGATGCCGGAATACAGGTGAAGATTGTCACGGGCGACACACCGGGTACCGCCACAGAGATTGCCAGACAGATAGGTCTATGGAAGCCCGAAGACACGGAACGCAACCGTATCACCGGCGTGGACTTTGCCGCCTTGAGCGATGAAGAGGCATACAACCGCGTGACAGACTTGAAGATTATGTCGCGCGCCCGTCCGATGGACAAGCAACGCCTCGTGCAGCTACTGCAGAAACACGGAGCTGTGGTGGCAGTGACGGGCGACGGCACCAACGACGCTCCCGCACTGAACCATGCACAGGTGGGACTGAGCATGGGCGACGGCACCTCCGTTGCCAAAGAGGCGAGTGACATCACGCTGCTCGACGACTCGTTCCGCAGCATCGGCACGGCGGTGATGTGGGGACGTTCGCTCTACCGCAACATCCAACGCTTCATCGTGTTTCAGCTTACCATCAACTTGATAGCTATGTTCACGGTTCTGATAGGCAGTTTCCTGGGCACTGCCATTCCGCTCACCGTCACCCAGATGTTGTGGGTCAACCTGATTATGGACACGTTCGCCGCCATGGCCATCGCCTCCATTCCGCCCAGTCAGGACGTGATGCGCGACAAGCCCCGCAAGAGTACGGACTTCATCATCACGCCTTCCATGTACCGCACCATCATCGGATGCGGCGTAGCGTTTATCGTCGTGCTGATGGCTCTCTACGGCTACTTCGCCTACACAAACCAATTGGATGTGCGTGGACTGACCATCTTCTTCACGGTGTTCGTCCTATTGCAGTTCTGGAATCTTTTCAACGCGCGGGTACTGGGTACTTGTCACTCCGCACTTACCGGCTTCGCCCACAACTACGTGTTGCCTTGCGTTGCCTTGGTCATCCTTGTCGGCCAGTTCGTCATCGTGCAGTTTGGGGGCGAGGTGTTCCGCACCACCCCACTCGACTGGCAGACCTGGCTGATAATCCTCGCCGCCACCTCCCCCGTGTTGTGGATTGGTGAAATCTACAGGCTAATAAAGAGAGTGGCCGGGAAATAGGGACTACTCCACCTCTTCAAAATCCACATACTCGCCTTCATCCTCGCCAATGAGCTTCCGCTTGTTGGAGGATGTGGCGTGTGGTTGACGGTTCTTGGCAGTAGTGTTCGAGCCGGTGGAATCACCGTAGTCCGTCGTATCGTAATAGCTTTGCTGACGGCTATCGCGCCGACGGAAGAGGCCGCCGAACAGGAAGGAGAGCACTCCCCTCACGATGGAAAAGAGAATGACAAACCCTATGATGAACAGTATGAATAGACAACCTAATGCGTGCATATCTTGAGTTGTTTTCCTTTAAAGTAGCAAAGAGTGTGCCACACGAACGGTGTGGCGGTTATTTGGTGCGCTGCGTCAGGGCGGAGAGCAACACGTACCACACGATTACGGCAGCCAAGCCGCTGACACCCAGACATGACAACAAGGGGATGCAGACCAACAGGAAGATGTATTTCACTTTGTTGTCAGCCCACGAGAAATTCTTGAACTTCAACGAGAACATCGGAATCTCCGCAACCAACAGCCACGAGGTGAGGCATACCAGCAAGAAGAGCCATGCGGCATTGAAAGTGTCGGAGACGAGGAAGTCGTGTGCGCCAATGACCAACGCTCCCCAGAAAAGGGCATTGGCAGGAGTCGGCATCCCGATGAACGATGAAGTCTGACGCACGTCGATATTGAACTTGGCCAATCGCAACACGGAGAATACCGCAATGAGGAAAGCCGTATAGGGGAACAGTTCCGCCACAGGCATCAGCCAAGCGGGATAATGAACCTCGTGAAACAGACTGAAGACTATCAATGCGGGAGCCAAACCAAAGGTCACGTCGTCCGCCAACGAATCGAGTTCCTTGCCCATGGGACCGGACACGCCCAGCAAGCGAGCCAACATACCGTCGAAGAAATCGAACACGGCTCCGATGATGATGAAGAGAACCGCCATGGAGTAATTGGCCTCGAAAGCCATCACGCACGCCACGCACCCCGAGAAGAGGTTGCAGCAGGTTGCCGTGTTGGGAATATGACGGGTTATACGGTTTGCCATAAGTCTACGCATTACTTGAGTTTGGCAATGACTGTTTCGTTGCCCACCGTTTTTTGATTGAGCTTCACGCAAATCTCCGTATCCAAGGGAAGGTAGACATCCACGCGCGATCCGAATTTAATGAAACCCATATGCTCGTCGATGTAACAAGGTTCACCCTCCTCGGCGTAAGTGACGATGCGCCGAGCCATTGCACCGGCTATCTGACGCGCCATGACCTCCTGTCCATCGGGAGTCTCGATAATCACCATGGAACGTTCGTTCTCGGTACTTGCTTTGGGCAAGTACGCCTTGTGGAAGTTACCGTTCTGATGAGCCACTTTCTTCACCGTGCCTTCCACCGGATACCAATTGGCATGCACGTTCACCAAACTCATGAAGATGGAAATCATGATGCGTTTGTCATGGAAATACTCGTTCTCGTCCACCACCTCGGCAACCACGATGGTTCCGTCAGCGGGTGCCACCACCGTCTTCTCCGTCTCTCCGGCGAAGTAGCGGATAGGGCAGCGGAAGAAATTGACCATGGTCAAGAATGTGCCAAGACTGAGAACAGCTATGATGATGAAAGGTATTTTTGTATCGAAAGAGAAGAATAGAGCAGCGTTTATCAAGACTAACAAGATGAAGCTCAACGTCAAGGCGTGAGTTCCCTCCCGGTGTATTCTAATCTTCTTGAGTTTCTTTAGTCGGTTCATTGTTTCCGTTAAAGTAAATATTATCGGGCAAAAGTAAGTTTAATCGGTGAATCTACCAAGGATTTCCACAAGAATTGCCGCAATTCATAAGCTATGCGTTTATTTTAAACTCCAACTGTTGCTGTTCTACAAAAGAAATCAACTCCTTCGACACGTTTATTTTGCGCTTCTTGCATTTCAGTTCCACCTGCATGTTGGCCTCTTTCACCTTGAAGCGGAGCTCCGTCTTGCCGGGATACTTGTCCGCTAAGCACTCCAGCTCGTTCACCAGCGTGTCATCGATGGCATTCAGCGGCATGGTGACGGTGAAGGTGTTCAGTAGCTGGTCCTTGACCTCGGGCAGCAGCTGGATGGACTCTATCCGCATCTCCAGTTCATCCTGCTTCCATTGGCGAGGCTGGTACTTACCTTTTATGAAGACAAAGTATCCTTGGTGCAGGTAATTGTTCCAGGTAGTCCAGTCCTTGCCGAAGAAGAACAGCTCGTAGGGACCGGAGTAGTCCTCTATCTTGACGATGCCGTAGGGATTGTTGTTCTTCGAGTAGCGTTCGCGGCACTCGGTGACGATGCCTCCGAAGGTCAGATCTTTGTCTCTCAGCGTCTCTTTATTCTCCAACTGCTTCACTTGCGTGTTGCATACATGCTTCAGAATGACGGCATAGTCGTCCAACGGATGGGCGGAGAGATACATGCCCACCAGGTCGCGCTCGCGGTCCAGCCGTTCGATGTTGCTCCATGGTTCCGTTTTGGGCACCTCAGGGGTAGCAATCTCTATGGGAGTGTCGTCACCGAAGAGCGAGTTCTGCGCGGAAGCCTTGTCCGCCTGATAGCGCACGCCATAGCGCACCAGCGACTCAGCGTAGCTCTCTCCCTTGCTGTTGTTGGCAAAGAAGGTCTCACGCTTCACCCCCTCAAACGTGTCGAAGCCGCCTGCCGCAACGATATTCTCGATGTTCTTGCGGTTGCAGGCGGAGAGGTTGACCCGTTGCACGAAATCCGTGACACCGGTATAGGGTCCATGCGCGCTGCGCTCTTCGATAATGGCGTTCACGGCACCCTCGCCCACGCCCTTGATGGCTCCCAGTCCGAAACGGATGTCACCCTTCTTGTTGACGGAGAACTTCATGTTACTCTCGTTCACGTCCGGTCCGAGCACCTGTATGCCCATGGCCTTGCACTCGTTCATCAACTTCGTGATTTCATCGATGTTGGAAATGTTGCGGCTCAGCGTCGCAGCCATATACTGCGAGGGGTAGTTGGCTTTGAGGTAGGCCGTCTGGTAGGCCACCCACGAATAGCAGGTGGCGTGCGATTTGTTGAAAGCGTAGGAAGCGAACTTCTCCCAGTCCGCCCATATCTTTTCGAGCACCTTGGGGTCGTGTCCGTTCTTCTGTCCGCCCTCGATGAACTTGGGTTTCATGTGGTCCAGCTTGTCGCGCAGCTTCTTACCCATGGCCTTACGCAAGGCATCGCTTTCGCCTCGGGTGAAGTTCGCCAACAGTCGGGAGAGGAGCATCACCTGCTCCTGATAGACCGTGATGCCGTAGGTATCCTTCAGATACTTCTCCATCACGGGAATATCGTATTCAATGGGCTTGCGCCCCTGCTTACGGTCGATGAAGTCGGGGATATAGTCCATAGGTCCCGGTCGGTAGAGGGCATTCATGGCGATGAGATCCTCAAAGGTAGTAGGTTGCAGTTCGCGCAGGTACTTCTGCATACCGGCGGACTCGAACTGGAACGTGCCGATGGTGCGTCCTTCACTATAAAGCTTATAGGTCTTGGCATCATTGATGTCGATGTTGTCTATATCGATGTCGATGCCCAGACTGACGCGTATGTTTTCGATAGCCTCCTTGATGATGGAGAGCGTCTTCAGTCCCAAGAAGTCCATCTTGATTAGTCCGGTCTCCTCGATAACCGAGCCTTCGTATTGTGTCACCAGCAGCTTCTCGCCCGTCTCCTTGTCGTCTGCCGTGCTCACGGGCACCCAGTCCGTGATGTCGTCACGGCAGATGATGGTACCGCAGGCGTGCACACCCGTGCCACGGATATTACCTTCGAGCATCTTGGCATATTTGAGGGTGTTCCGCAGCGTCTCGTCGCTGGAGGCTTCGGCAGCCTGCAGCTCCGGCACGTAAGCAATGGCGTTCTGCAGGTTCAGTTTCTTGTCCGGAATCTTGTCCGGAATCAGCTTACACAGGCGGTCAGACTCCGAAAGCGGCAGCTTCTGCACGCGCGCCACGTCCTTGATGGCCATCTTGGTAGCCATGGTGCCGTAGGTGATGATGTGCGCCACCTTCTCCTTGCCATATTTCTCCGTCACCCACCGCAACACCTCGCCACGGCCATCATCGTCGAAGTCCACGTCGATATCGGGCAGCGAGATACGATCCGGATTGAGGAAACGCTCAAACAGCAGGTCATAGGCGATAGGGTCTATCTTGGTGATGCCCAAGCAATAGGCGACTGCCGAGCCGGCAGCCGAGCCACGTCCGGGACCCACGGAAACGCCCAGCTCGTTGCGTGCGGCGTTGATGAAGTCCTGCACGATGAGGAAGTAGCCCGGGAAACCCATCGTCTTCATGATGTGAAGTTCGAACTTCAACCGATCTTTCACCTCGTCGTTGAGCTTGTCCTTGTACATCTTTTCCGCCCCATCCATGGTCAGCTTGCGCAGATAGTCCGCCTCCAGCTTGATACGATAGAGCTTGTCATACCCTCCCAGCTTCTTTATCTTCGACTTGGCGGCCTCCTCGTCCATCACCACATTGCCGTTCTCGTCACGGGTAAACTCATTGAAGAGGTCTTCCTCGGTATATTTCCTGCGGTACTCCTCCTCCGTCCCGAACTCCTCGGGAATGGCGAAGGTAGGCATAATCGGGTCGTGGTTGATGGAGTAGACCTCCACCTGGTTGCAGATGTCCACCGTGTTGCTCAGGGCCTCGGGCACATAGCCGAAGATTCCGTTCATCTCCTCCTTCGTCTTGAACCACTCCTGTTTGGAGTAGAGCATACGCTTGGGGTCATCCAGGTCCTTCTGCGTGCCCACGCAGATAAGCCGGTCGTGCGCCTCCGCATCCTCTTCGTTCACGAAGTGTACATCGTTGGTGCAGACTAACTTTACGTTATATTTCTTGCTGTATTCTATCAGCTTCTCGTTCACCTTCAGCTGCATCGGGTAAGCCTCGTGATTGGCGCGCGGCACGGTAGCCTTGTGGAGCTGCAGCTCCAGGTAGTAATCGTCGCCAAACACCCGCTTGTACCATTGGATAGCCTCTTCCGCCTTGTCCCACTGCTCGTTGGTGATGCATTTGGGTATCTCGCCACCCAAGCAGGCCGAGCAGACAATCAGTCCCTCACGGTATTTCTCCAACTCCACGCGGTCGGTACGGGGACGCATGCTGAAACCCTCAGTCCACGCTTTCGACACCAACTTGATGAGGTTGTGGTATCCCTTTTCGTTCTTGGCGAGCACCACCAAGTGGTAACCGCTCTTGTCGCTCTTCTCGTCCTTGTTGAACAGACGGCGGCGGGCTACATACATCTCGCACCCGATGATTGGCTTGAAGATTTTCTGTTGCGTCTGCTCCAGCTGCTGCTTCAGTTCGGCTATCCGTGCCGCGGAGTCCTCCGCAGCCTCAGCAGCGCCTTCCAGCTCGGCAATCTGTTTCTTCAGCGCCTTGATTTCGTCCTGCACCTTACTGTTCTTCTTGATGACATAGTTGGTGAACTCCTTGATGCCGAACATGTTTCCGTGGTCGGTCACAGCCATGCCCCGCATGCCGTCAGCAATGGCCTTGTCGACCAGCCTCGGGATGGAAGCCTGTCCGTCGAGGAGTGAATACTGCGTGTGAACGTGTAGGTGGACGAAATCTTGCATAAAAGAAAGTTTTGTTGTATTCTGAATCGGGTGATAAAGGTACGTGGCTTTTGCCGAATGACCAAGGCGTTTGGCCGAAAGTTATCAACAACCCGTCAAAGCCGATGAACGTCAGCGAAATAAGTCGACACCTTTTTGCCGCAACACTTTTTTACAACAAGTCCAATCCGCAGTATATGATGATTACACAGGCAATTCCAGCTTGGGATTCAGGCTTCCTGTTCGCCGTTGGTACACTCACCCGTCTCGTAACTTCGCGTCATGTCTTGCAGGATGCCTATCATCTTCTGCCGCAGGCTCTCGGGCTGCAGCACCATGAGGTTGCGTCCGTGCCAAAGCAGTTCCTGCAGGAAGTCTCGGCTGGGACGCACGATGAGTTCGTACTCGCGGTACTGTCCGTCCTTCGACGCTAACAGACGACGTTGGCTCCCGTGCAGCGGCACTTCCTCTATCAGGCTGTACTCGGGATAGAAGGCCCGGATGCGGATACGCTCCACCGGTTCGTCCTCCATGCGCATGATGCCGAAGCAGTCCTCGTAATAGTTCTCCGGGGTAAGGAAACGCTTCATCCTCTTCGGCAACGGATGCTTCTCACAGACGACCTCCAGGCAACTGATACGGTCGAAGGGAAGACAACGTACGAGTTTCCTCTCCTCATCTTTGGCAGCCGAACGCTGTTTCCTCGCTCGTCCTTCTTCACTCGCCACCTTCTTCATTCCAATCACGTACCACCGTTGCTTGAAATATCTCACGAAAGCGGGCAGCAGTTCCATGTCGCTCTCCACGCCGAAGGCCGATACATACTTGAACCTCAACAGATAGTGCTTGTCTATAGCTCCGAGAATGTCATCGAGATACTCCGAATTGTAAGGCGGCGTGTCGAGCATCACCTTGTTGTGGTACTTCAGTTGTTCGCCCAGCGAAGCCAACCGCATGCTGCTGAGCATCCACTCCGTAACCTCGTCACATTCCACCTTGTCACGCTTCACATAATAGCGGTAGCCGTCGCTCTTGTCGCACTCCACGTTGATGCCAAACTGCGATTGAATGGCATCGCGGTAGCGGTGGAAGGTACGCTTGTCAAGCTCCACCTCGTTCTTGTTGGCATGGTCGTTCCTCCACGCGTTCGCAATTTCCTCGAAAGTGAGGTGCTTGCGCTCCAGGATGCCTATCAGCCAACAATAGAATTTTACCCGGTTGTCCATATATCCAATAATAATGTTATTAAAAGAGGGAGAAAAGATAGCCAACAAAACGGTAATGCAATATGCAGGTTTCCGCTCTCATTGTCTTCAACCGATGCCCTTTACGCTTGTGCCCGATGCTGGAGATACACTGTAAAAAACATATAGCCTCCCTGCATGAGTCACATAAATCTGATTACTGCACGGGGGTACCCCATGTCAGTCTTTTGCTGCCTCTACCCTTTCTCCGTATGTTACTTCCTAACGATGCCCTTGGTGCGCAATCAATCCACCAAGTCCACCGTCCAGTTCAAACTCTGAATCTTCAGGTCAAGCTCCCGATACTGCTTGGCGTAGGTGTCCGCCTCCTTGCGAAGGGCGTTCACGTCGATGGTCCGGACATATTTCAGTTCGTTCCTGCCAAAGCGGGTGTCGTTGCAGGCAACGTGTCTGACTATCTCCTGCAAGGTCTTCACTCGCATCGACAGCACGTCCCTCTTTGCCATCAGTCGGGTCAGGGAGATGCCGTCATGAACCGTCTGCACGTTGGTGATGTTGATGCGGTAAATCATCTCCTCCAGCTGCACGAGAGCCTCGTCCAATTCCTTGCGCAATACCTCCACGTTGTCGCAAGGCTCGTCGCCCTCCTGCACCTTGGCACTCTCCTTTATCCGGTCTTTCAGCTGAGCCACCTTCTTCTGCAAGTCGACCCGTATGCTCAATGCTTCTGCTAACTTCATAACTTTCTGTTTTTTATATAAAACGTTCAACTTCTTTGTTGATTATGCATTCATCTCGTCGCCGA
>CAVJRQ010000050.1:0-12953 GCA_963652075.1 Acutalibacteraceae bacterium | reverse complement strand
GGATATGCAAGGGAATATGCCTCAGACGGCAGGACCGTCTACCAGATAGGTTGCAACTTCTCTTCGAAGACGGGAACGATAGACGGCTGGGAAGTGAAGTGATGCGGAAGCGGCACGGATGCCGGACTGGAAAATGTCGGGTTCTGATTACCTGACGTCACCAACCGAGGATATCCGCTGACCCCAAAAAGTCGGAATGCCCCCGAAGTCCGAGGTTATACAAACAAAAAGAGAGCTGCATTTCTGTAACTCTCTTTCGTGGTGCCAACGGGAATCGAACCAGTGACACAAGGATTTTCAGTCCTTTGCTCTACCAACTGAGCTATGGCACCATACGCCTTTTGTTCTTTTGCGGTGCAAAGGTAAGCCAAACTTTTGAACCTCGCAACTATTGGAGGAAAATATTTCCGATTTTGTTGCGGCTCTTCACGGTTCTTTCATTTAAGAAGGCTTGTTTTTATTCCATATCCAACTTGGTCTTACTCCCCAATGCGATGTTTTACCTCGATGTTTCATGCAAGTACTTACGTTGCCCGATGCAAGTACTTACGTTCAAACCAGCGAACCGTCCACCAAAAAACGGGTATAGTCCCGAAGCCCAACGAGGTAGTACCTCAAGTTCCAACGAGGTATAGTCCCGTTTTTTACGTCCGTACAGGGCTGACTACTGCAACGGATTCCAGCCTTGCGCCTTCAGCTCAAACTCTTGGCCGTCGCGGGTGATGAGGGCGGTGCCGAGCTCCGGCTTGGTGATGTGACCGATGATGCGGACATCCTCTATCCCGGCGACGCGTTCGTGGTCGGCGAGCGGAACGGTGAACAGAAGCTCGTAGTCCTCACCGCCGTTCAGGGCGCAGGTGCTCACGTTCATGTTCAGCTCCTCCGCCATCACCGCGGTTTGATAGTCCAGCGGGATACGCTCTTCGTAGACACGGCAGCCCACCTTGCTCTGACTGCAGATGTGCAGCAACTCGGACGAGAGGCCGTCCGAGATATCCATCATCGCTGTCGGTTTGATGCCTGCCTGACGCAGCTTCTCGATGATGTCGCCACGGGCTTCGGGTTTCAGCTGACGCTCCAACAGGTATTCCTTGCCGCTGAAGTCGGGGTTGACCTCCTTCTGTCCCGCGAACACGCTCTTCTCACGCTCCAACAGCTGCAGTCCCATGTAGGCGGCTCCGAGGTCGCCCGACACGCAGATAAGGTCGGTGTCGTGTGCGCCGTTGCGGTAGACAATTTGGTCTTTGTCCGCCTCGCCGATGCAGGTGACGCTGATGGCCAGTCCGGTGAGCGACGAGGTGGTGTCACCCCCGATGATGTCCACATGATGAGCCTCGCACGCGAGCTTCAGCCCGGCATAGAATTCCTCCATGTCCTCGATGCAGAAACGCTTGGAGAGTGCCACCGACACGGTTAACTGCCGAGGCGTGCCGTTCATGGCATAGATGTCGGAGATGTTCACCATGGCCGACTTGTAGCCCAAATGTTTCAGCGGCGTGTAGACCAAGTCGAAGTGTACGCCCTCCATCAGCATGTCGGTCGTCACCAGCACTTCCTTGTCGGGATAGTGGAGCACGGCGCAGTCGTCGCCTACGCCGTAACGTGTCGATTCATTCTTCATCTCTATGCCTTGGGTCAGGTGCCTTATCAGTCCGAACTCGCCCAAGGTGGCTATTTCCGTTCTTTTGTTTTCTTGCATGTGTCAATATCTGTTTATGAGTTCGCGCATGATGGCGGTCATCCGCGGTTGTGCCTTGTCGGCAGCCTGTTGCACTTCCTCATGGGTTATTTCCGTAATCTTTCCCTCGACGCCCAGGTCCGTGATGACCGAGATGCCGAACACGCGCATCCCGCAATGCCTGGCCACAATCACTTCGGGGATGGTGGACATGCCCACGGCATCGGCACCGAAGCTGCGGAACATGCGGTATTCGGCCGGAGTTTCGTAGGTGGGGCCTTGCGTGCCCAGGTAAACGCCTTCCTGCACGGCGAAGCCCAGTCCGGAGGCTATCGCCTTGGCTTTGGTCACCAATTCCTTGTCATACGCTTCGCTCATGTCCGGGAAACGCGGGCCGTAAGGAATGTTCTTGCCGCGCAACGGGTGCTCGGGGAAGAAGTTGATGTGGTCGGTGATTATCATCAGGTCGCCGATGGAGAAACGGGGATTGGTGCCTCCCGCGGCGTTGGATACGAAGAGCGTGGTGATGCCCAGCTCGCGCATCACACGGATGGGGAAGGTTACCTCTTTCATGGAGTAGCCTTCGTAGTAGTGAAACCGTCCCTGCATGGCAAGGATGTCCTTGCTCCCCAACTTCCCGAACAGGAGCTTTCCGCTGTGTCCCTCCACGGTAGATACGGGGAAGTTGGGTATTTCTTGATAGGGAATCTCGTATTTGCCGGTACTCTCGCCAGCCAGACTACCCAGTCCGGTCCCCAGGATGATGGCAGTTTTCGGGCTGCTATGCATTCTGCTTCTGACGTAGGACGTTGTCTCTTGAATTCGTTCTAACATATTTGACAATATCATTGATAAGTTCTTTCTCTCCGTCCAGCAGGAATGTCACCTTGACGGGAAGGGCATAGAGGCTGCTCTTGAACGCGTCGTCCAAGGCGAGGTCATGCATGCGGGCAGCGTCCTTCTCGGTGGTGATGACGATACGTTTCCCGGGGTCTAACCGGTTGAAAGCCGACAGCATCTGTTTCACGTCATTCCTCGAGAACGGATGATGGTCCGCGTAGTGAAGCGTGTTGATGCGTTTGCTGTAACAACGGATCTTCTCTTCCAAGGGACGCGGCGAGGCGATGCCCGTGATGAGCAATATGTTCTGGTTGTCGCGCAAGACCTCCAACGGCAACGGTTCCGTATCCGCGAAGACCGGTTTCAGGTTGTCATACTCCATGGTGGAGAAGTAGAGTTTCTGGAAGGGATAGAGACTGAGGTTTTTCGCTATGATGCGATAGTCCATCGGCTTGAGGTCGACGGGACATTTCGTTACGATGACGATGTTGGCACGGTCTTTCCCCTTGACGGGCTCGCGCAACCGTCCTGCCGGCAGGAGCGTGTCCTCGTTGAACGGGCGGTTGTAGTTGCACAGCAGAATGCTGATGCCTGGCTTTACGTAGCGATGTTGGAAGGCATCGTCGAGCAGAATCAGGTCCGTGCCCGGCGCCACACTTTGGCGGCTCAGTTCTTCTATGCCGTGGCAGCGGTCTTTGTCCACCGCCACATAGCAATCGGGAAACTTGTGTTTTATCTGGTAAGGCTCGTCGCCAATCATGGACGCTTTTGTCTTTTCCGTGGCCAATACGAATCCTTTGGATTTACGCTTGTATCCGCGGCTGAGCACAGCCACCTTGAAGTGTTCCTGCAGATGGCGAACGAGAAACTCCGTGTGGGGAGTCTTGCCAGTGCCGCCTACGGTGATGTTGCCGACGGAGATAACCGGCACGTCATAGGTCTTCGACTGGAGGAAGCCCATGTTGAACAGATAATTGCGGAAAGCCACCCCGATACCGTAGAGCATTGACAGGGGATAGAGCCATCGGTTGATTTGTGGGTGTGTGTCGTTCATTGGCGGTTTTTAAGTTGTTTGTTAGAGATTCAGGTTTAGCCCGAAAGGAAGGCGAGCCTGCATCTTGTCTTTCTTGTCTATGTTTTGGATGAACTCTATGCAAGGATAGAATTCCGGCAGTTTGTCGCGGAGCGTTTCACGGATATAGTCCTCCTTCTTGCTGTTGAGCAGTTTGGTCAGCATATCCTCTTTCAGCGGATAGCTCACGAGGAAGTAATCACCGATGTTGGCCTCGATGGCAGCCATGGCGATAGCGGTGTCAATGCCTCCCAACTCGTCCACCAAACCTAACTCTTGTGCGGCCTCGCCGGTCCAGACACGTCCCTCGGCCAAACTCTTGATGGAGTCCGTGGACAGGCTTCTGCCATCCGCACAACGGGAAACGAACAGCTCGTACCCGCGATTCACGCTTTTCTGTATATAACCGCGCTCTTCATCGTTGAAGGAACGGACGAGCCCGTTTGTCCCGGCAAACTTATTGGTCTTTACCTCATCGACGTGCAAGCCGAGCTTTTCGGTCATCACCTGCTCGAAGCTGGGCACCATCCCGAAAATGCCTATCGAGCCGGTCAGCGTAGTGGGCTCGGCCACAATCTTGGTCGCTGCGCACGAAATGTAGTAACCGCCCGACGCGGCATAGTCGCCCATGGAGACTATCACCGGTTTTCTCGCTTTCAGCCTCTTTACCTCGTTCCATATCTGCTCCGAACCGAAAGCGCTGCCACCGGGCGAGTTCACGCGCAGCACGACGGCCTTGATGTCATCCTCCTCCGCCAACATGCGCAGGGCGCGGCACATCTTTCGGGAGTCAATGCCCTCTTCCGACATTCCATAGCCGTCTATTTCGCCTTCCGCATAGTAGACGGCAATGCCGTCTTCCACAGAGACCGCTTCTTCAAAGGGGATATTCATCATCTCGCTTAGGCTAAGCAGATTGAGCTCTTCGGCTTCTTCAACTCCGGCATACGCTTTCAACACCTCCTTCACGTCGTTCTGATAAACCAGTGTGTCCACCATGCCCACTTTCACGAATTCGGCGGCTTCGCTCACGGAGATGAACCGGTCGGCAAAGCGGTTGAGCGAGTCGGCACTGACTTTGCGCGAAGTCCCCACAGCGTCCACAATGTTGCCCCAGACGGACTGCAGGTAGGCGGTAACCTGTTCGCGGTTGTCGTCGCCCATACCGTTGGAGGTAAAAGGCTCCACCGCCGCCTTGTAAGTACCCACCTTGAATATCTGCATGTCTACGCCAACCTTGTCGAGCAAATCCTTGTAGTACATCGTTTGTGAGGAGAGGCCCTCCCAGTTGACGCTGCCGATGGGGTTGAGCATCACCTTGTCCGCCACGCTGCAGAGGTAGTAGCAGCCTTGGGTGTAGTTGTCGCCATAGGCAACGATGAATTTCTCTTCCTTGAAACCAAGCAGCGCGTCCCGAATGGCATGGAGTGTGGCCGGACCGGCAACCAGGTCACCTGCCCGCAGATAGATACCCTTTATCTGGGGAGTATATTTCGCTTCTTCAATAGCCGCCAGAATCTCCTTCAGACCCATGGCGGTGAATTGGTCTCCCACCAGCATGCTCACCGGCGAATCTTCCGAAGCCTGTTCCGTGACGCTACCCGTGAGGTCGAGCACCATGACGGAATTCTCCCTCACTTCCGTCTCTTGAGGCCCGGAGGCGAAAGCTACTATCGCGCCTATGGCGACAATGCACAAACAGAGGCAGATTCCTCCGGTAACAATCAAACCGGTTATGGTGGCGAGTGTATACTTGATGAAGTCCTTCATGACGGATGTACCATAAAAAGTTAAACACAATCATGTTTTCAACAAAGGTATTGCTTATTTTTGAATTAATAAGCAAATTTTAGAGGGATTTTTCTCATCAGACCTCAGAAACGGGGTTCTATGGCCTACTTTGCCCGTTCGTCACGCAGTTGTTGGAGGCGTTGCAGCGCATGCTTGCGTGAAAGCATAATCTGGTGGCGATAGACCAGACAGGCGGTGATGAAGTAGCATCCGGCTTGTAGCCAAAGGACCTGATACTCTGTCCGTACCTGGTCGAGGGTGGCTCCCATACTATTGATGCGTATGAATCCGTTGATGCCGAACGTGGAGGGAAACAGGTAGGAAACGTATTTCCAGAATGCCGGCACGGCAGCTCCCGGCCACGAGATTCCGCTGATGAAGAGAAATACCATGGAGGTGAAGATGAACGCCACCATACAGGTTTCGCGGTCGCGTATCAGAATGGAGGCGGTCATGGCAAAGAAGATGCACGCCGCAATGTAGGGGATGAGGAATCCGAAGAGTGTGGCGGCATGAGCCAACTGCAGAAGACTGAACAGGTGGGGGATGAGGCAGGTCATGTAAGTACCCATGAGCAGGAACACCATAAAGTAGACCAATGACTTGCCGAGCACGATACGCAATGTGCCGTGGTAATGGCGGTTGATGGGGACAAGGTCGGCGAAGCGGTTGTGCTCGCGCGCTGTTCCCACGGACAGGCCGATGCCCAGGAGCAGGGTTTGCTGGATAATCAGTATGATGACTCCGGGAATGATGAAACAGGCGAATCCCCCCTGAGGGTTGAACATGCTCACCTCGGCATACTTGATGGGTTGTGCGCCCACCTCGTCCTGTCGGTCGGTGGTGTTGCCCAGCCGGGCAACCTTTATCTCTTTGTTCATCTTCAGCGACACGTCCGTGCAGGTGCTCAGTATGGCTTTGTAGTAGAGCAGTCCGCTCATGTCGCAGTATACCATCACGCGGGTCTGCCGTCCTTGCGCCAGGTCACGGTCAAACTCCTCCGGTATGTAGATGATGCCGTAGGCTTTCCGCTGGCGAACCAGTTCCTTTGCCTCTTCCATGTTCGCGCAGCGGGAGACAATCTCCACGTTGGCTCCTCCGTCCGTCAGCCTCAGAAACTTGCGGCTCAGAGCCGAGTGGGCGTTGTCCACCACCGCCACGGGAACGTCGCGTACGCCTTCGTTCGTGTAGATGAAGGTGTAGAGTACGGGATAACCCAGCGGAACGAGGATGAAAAAGATGAGTACGCCTTGGTCCTTGAAGACGTTGCGGAGTTCCTCGAGCCAGATATGGAACAGGTCGTGGATACCCTCTTTGATGATATGTGAAAGTGAGTCGCGTTTCATGCCCATGCCTTTTTAGGGGAGATATTTATAATGGAGGAAGGCCGTGCGCAGGCGCCGCAGCACCAGCAAGGGGAGCAGGGCGAACAGCAGCAGGGCCAGGTAAGATTGCCATACGTAGCTCATTGCGTAACCGTTGAGCGCTTCGTTGACATAGATAAGGTAATAGTGGCGCAAGGGGAAGAGTACGCTCAGTGCCTGTAAGGCTGCCGGCATGCCCATTACCGGGAACGAAAAGCCCGAAATGGAGAACGAGACGACTCCCCAAAGCGAAGCGGTACTCAAGGCCAGACGCATTGAAGGAAAGAGCCCGAACAGAAAGACGGCGAGCCCCTGTGAAGCCACCACGGTGAGCAGCGAAGTGAACAGCATGACGCCAATCCCGCAGTGACAAGGGAATTGCAGGAAGCGGAACATGTAGACATCGTAGAAGGCAAACAGTACGAAAAAGAGGATTGTCTGCGGCAGGAGTTTCCCCACAAGCGCCAGCCACACACGGTTGTCCGCCATGCGCATCCATCGCCGGGCGGTATTGTTCTTTAGCTCTGTGCCGATGGAAAAGATGGTGGTCAGAAAGATGAATATCATGAATATTCCTGGCAAGATGGTGTTGCAGAGGTAGACCGAGTAGTTGAGCCACGGGTTGTTGATGGGGTGCGTCTCTATGACGATGGGTTGCAGGAAAGCCATGGCTTGGCTGGCCGTGGCTCCTTTGGCATAGAGCGTGGACCTCCCCACGGCACCGTTGGCCAGCTCGGACATCGTACGCAAGTCCTTGTAGAGCAACGAGCCCGCTATCAGGTAGGCGTTGTTGGTGTAGAACGACACGGTAGGCTGCCGTCCGGCCACCGTCTCCTGGGTGGTTCCCTTGGGAATGTAATAAAACGCGTAGAGTTTGCCCCGCTGCATGGCGTCCCGTGCCTCTGCCACCGAGCCATATCGCGCCACAATCTTTGTGTACTGGAACGCGTCCATTGTGCGTACGATGTTGCGCGATGTGGCGGTATTGTCCTCGTCCACAATCCCTACGGGCATGTCCGTCGGCAATCCTTCGCCCATCAGGGAGGTGAAGAAAAGGACGCACAACAGCGGCGCAGCGAAGATGCTGAACAGGTAGAGTGGGCGTGAGCCCATCTGTTTCAGCTCGTTGCGCATGAGCAGGCAGAGACGGAACAGGAACTTTCTCATAGTCGTCTTTCTATTTCTTCAGGATGATGCTCATGCCCGGGCGGAGTCCTTCAATGGGCTGTACGGGCTTGGCACGCACTTCAAAGGTCTTCAGGTCGAACTGCCCCGTGGCCTTGGTGGCTTTCCATGCCGCGTAGCTGCCAAGGTCTTTCATATAGTAGACTTTGAAGGTCGCCTCCTTGTCCAATGCCGGCATGTAGGCGGTGAACTCCGTTCCGACGGTGAGACCTTTGAGCAAGTCCTCGCGCACGTTGAACGTGGCCCACACGTTGTCCATCAGCGCAATGTTCATGATGGGTGCTCCCGTACCTACCAGTTCGCTGATTTTCGGGAAAATGTCCGTCACCTCGCCGGCCTGCGAAGCGATGAGGATGGTCTCCTTGACGTACGAGCTTACCTCGTCCACGGCACCCTTCGCCTGTTCGGCCTTGGCGGAAGCCATGCGTTTGTCCTCCTCCTGGGCACCGTTGCGTGCCATCTCGTATTGCGACTTGGCGGCTTTTTCGGTAGCCTCCATGGCCTGATAGTTCGCCAACACCTCGTCACGTTTCTGGGCGGAGACTACGCCCTCCTCAAAAAGGCGGTTGACGCGTTGGTACGACTTTTCGGCAATGGTGCGTCCGGCTATGGCCTTTTGCCACATCTCATACGCCATCTGCAGCTGTTCTTGCCGGGTGCCCCGTCGCGCTTTCTCGTCGAAGGCTTCGGCTGCCGACTCCACGGCCTTGGCCTGTGTATGCTTGGCCATCACGTCGGGTGCTTCGAGCAAAGCCAGCGTGTCACCGGCTTGTACCTTCTGTCCCTCCTTCACTCTGAATTCCAGGATACGGCCCGGTACCTTGCTCGATACTCTGTACTCGTCCACCTCCGCTTGTCCCTGTATGATTTCGGGACCTTTGCGTAAGGCGAAGAATCCGATGACGGCTACCAGAACTATCACTCCGGTAAGGGTAATCAGAGCCAACAGAATGTTACTGTTTTGCGATCTTTCTGACATAATCGTAGAATGCTTTATGTTTTTTTGTTTTGTTATATAGACTATTTAAGCAGACCCATTGCCTTCTTCAGGTAGACATCGGACAGCTTCACGTCAATCTGTGCGTCAATCTTCTCTGACTGGGCGGAGAGCCATGCGGTCTGGGCTTCCAGCACGTTGCTGGTCTGCATCACCCCTTCGCGGAATCCCAGGTTGGCGGAGCGCAGGTTCTCGTCCGCCTTTTCCAGGTTCTTCTCCGCCATGGCCAGTTTCTTGGCTGCCTCCCGCACCTTGAAGTTGCATTGGTTCACCTGCAGTTCGATTTTCTCTTTCGCCTCGTCCAGTTGCAGTGCGGCTGCCAAGGCACCGGCACGCGCCGCCTTCACCTTGTAGATCCCTTCGCCCCAATGGAAGACGGGTATGCTCACCATCACGCCTACGTTCCACGAACCCTTGAACTTCCGTTCGAAGCCGTTCCACAGAGCCGGGTTGGTGACCATATAGTTGCCCGTCAAAGCCACGGTGGGGAGAAACTCGGCACGCGTGATGTTGATTTTCTGTTTGTAAATGTCCGTAGCCAACTGCAGGCTCTGAATCTCCGGCCGGTTGTTGAATGCCGTCTCTACGTTGTGCGTCTCCTCAGACCTCACGACGGGGAGGCTGCCGGACTCTTCGTCGGCCAGCTGAATCTCGGTGTCCAAGGGGATGCCGCACAGTTGGCAGAGCACCATTTTGCAGAGCGTCAATCCGTTGTCTACCTTCGTGAGTGTCATTTCAGCCTCGTTTACCTTTACCTTCACCGACAGTCCGTCAGCCTTCGTTACCACACCCTCCGCTATCATCTTCTCCACATCCGCATCCAGCTTTTGCACCAACTCCACGAAGCTCTCCGCCAGGCGTTTCTTGTGCGCCAGAGACACTACCTGCCAGTAGGCTTCGTCGGTGCTGAGGATTACCTTCTGTACTTGGGTTTGGTATTGGCTCTCCGCCAGCTGCTCGGCAAATCGGGTCAGTTTGTTGTAGGCACGAATCTTTCCGCCCATGAAGACGGGCTGCGTCAGCGTGACCACTCCCGCATAGATGTTGCGGGTGTCCGTGCGCAGGGCGTCGACAATGGAACTGCCTGCGTCGTTGAGAGGGGTGGCCAAGTCGAGGGATGTCAGCGGTGACAGGAGATTCTGATATTCCGGGTGGTCTGTCAGTATCTGTTGCAGCGTTCCCTGTACCGGTTGCGTAACGGTGTTCCCGAGGGACGACAAGGCAGCCTTTTGCTCACCGTTGAGCAGCGAGACCTCGCGTTGGTTGCGGACGTAGGCACCCGTAGCGTTTATCTTTGGGAGGAAATTTGTCGTTGCCGCCTTGTGCTCATAGTGCGCCTCCACTTTCTTCTGTTGTGAGATGCGCAACTCCTTGTTGTTCCTCAACGCCAATGCTCTGCAACTGTCGAGGTTGAGCACGGTCTGTGCCGGGGCTTGCGTCAGCCAGCCGCACACCAGTACCAGCCAAATACCTTTATTCATGATGCTATACCTATATTATATATACATTACGATTACGCGAAACTATAACGCGGTTTCATTGGAGGATAGTATCTACTACGGTCGCAGGACAACGTTGTACATAAGCCTCCCTTGTCAAGTGCCGCAAACCGGAGACCGAACTTCAAGACTATTTGAACCCTGTGTCCGCACGCACCTAACGTTCGCAAAGATAGGCAATTTAGGCGTACGCTTCTTTAACCCGATGAGGAAAAACGTACATATCGAACAATCTTCCGCTTATTTCAGATTAAATGACTGGGAGCCAATCATCGTTCCGTCAGCGAAGAGGTAGATGTGGTATGTCCCGGCCTGCAGGAATTCCTCCACATCCCAGTAGACCGTCACTTGCTGCTCTTCACCGGTGTATTCCACATACTTCTTGATGGAGTAGTTGAGTTGCCGGTTCTCGTAGCTGAAAGTGTCCGATTCGCTCTTCGTCAGCACTTCGTTGCCCGGTTTGGTGATGCGTACGTAGATGGTGCGTTCGCCGGTAGTGGCTGTGATGTTCTTCACCAACGTGAAGTCAATGGCGAACTTGGTGATGTTTTTCACCTTGTAGGTCTCCTTTCCCCGTTTGTTCATCGGCGTGACGCGGATGTTGGTAGCGTCGAGCTGGGCGGCCAAGGTCACTTTCTCTTTCAGATTCTTTTTCTCTTGCGAGAGGGTGGTAATCTGTTGCGTGGCTTCGTTGTATTTCTTCTTTACCTCTTTATTCTCCGTAGTGAGTGCCTGATTGATTTGGTTGAGCGAGTCAATCTGCAGAATGTAACTGCGCATCACTGCCCTTACCGTCTTCAGCTCTCTCTTCAAACGTGCTATCTCGGCGGCGTTGGTGGTTTTCACTTGGCGCAATTCCTCCAGCAGTCGTTGGGTCTTCAGTTTTTCGCTTTCGAGTTTCTCGAAGAGAGAGTCGTTGTTGATTTGAATCTGTAACTCGTCGTACTGATTGGCGTAGTTGCTGTATTCGTTCTCCATCTCTTCTTTCTCTATTTCAAACAGTTGGGTCATCTCTTTGTTTTCTTGCTTGGCTTGGAAAAAGAAATAGATGACGATGCACAATGCCAGTGCCAACACGGCAAAGGCTATGATAATAAGCAGGTTATTCTTTTTCATGTAATCAGACGTGTCTAAGCTCTTTTATGAATCGGTTGCAAAAATAATGTTTTTTATGAATGTAGTCAGAAAAATATTATGGAAATTTTTCTTTAATACGAAAAAGGTAGTACCTTTGCGTGGTGTTTAGAACTAAAGGAAAAAGATGTTTAACTAACTAATAAAAAAAGATTTATATGTCAAAAGTAACAGTTGTCGGTGCGGGCAATGTAGGCGCGACTTGCGCTAACGTGCTTGCTTTTAACGAGGTGGCAGACGAAGTGGTAATGCTGGATGTGAAAGAAGGCGTTTCCGAAGGTAAGGCAATGGACATGATGCAAACGGCTCAGTTGCTTGGTTTTGACACCACGGTAGTGGGCTGTACGAACGATTACGCCAAGACGGCCAACTCGGATGTAGTGGTAATCACTTCAGGAATTCCCCGTAAGCCGGGTATGACGCGTGAGGAACTCATCGGAGTGAACGCAGGTATTGTGAAATCCGTAGCGGGAAACATTTTGCAGTATTCTCCCAACGCCATCCTTGTGGTAATCTCCAACCCGATGGATACAATGACTTATCTGTCGTTGAAGACTCTCGGCTTGCCGAAGAACAGAATCATCGGTATGGGTGGTGCTTTGGACAGCTCACGTTTCAAATATTTCCTCTCACAGGCTTTGGGCTGCAACGCCAACGAGGTAGAGGGCATCGTCATCGGCGGACACGGTGACACCACAATGATTCCTTTGACACGTTTCGCTACCTACAAAGGTATGCCTGTTTCCAACTTCCTCTCCGAGGAGAAGTTGCAGGAGGTTGCCGCTGCCACAATGGTAGGTGGAGCTACGCTGACCAAACTCCTTGGCACATCCGCTTGGTATGCTCCGGGTGCGGCAGGCGCAATGGTTGTAGAGTCTATCATTCACAACCAGCGCAAGATGGTTCCTTGCTCGGTTTACCTCGAAGGTGAGTATGGCGAATCAGACATCTGCTGCGGGGTTCCTGTCATCCTGGGCAAGAACGGCATCGAGAAAATCGTTGAGTTGCCTTTGAATGCGGAAGAAAAGGCTAAGTTTGCCGCAAGTGCCGCCGCTGTGCGCAAGACCAACGGTGCTTTGCACGAAGTTGGCGCTCTTTAATCGGAACGGATTACAACTAAAGCATAGGGGAGTGTCGTGACTATAGAGTCGCGGCACTTCCGTGTATATAGGGCTGACCCTCTATTGGACATTCAGGAACGATTCGCCCGGATAACGCAAGCGGCTGCACCTGTCCACGTAAGTACTTACATCGGGCAACGTAAGTACTTACATCAGCCAACGTAAGTACTTTCATCGGGCAACGTAAGTACTTACATCAGCCAACGTAAGTACTTTCTGACTATGACTGAATTTACTTTACACTTATAGTGTTATTTTACTAAGATGCTTCA
>CAVJRQ010000049.1:0-42549 GCA_963652075.1 Acutalibacteraceae bacterium | reverse complement strand
ACATACCCGTCCGTCTGCATAAGCTCCTGATAGCGTCGGTTCACGTCCACACGGATTTTATCGACGGCACGGTTGATTCGCTGCGCCTCGACGCTCTTGCCCGAAGCTCGGCTGTTTTTCACGTCCCACAAGCGTGGGGGGAACGTCCATCTTGCAGCTGAACTGTTTAATCTCGCCGTCCACTGTGATACGGCACATCAATGGCAGGTTGCCGTTCGGCTTCGCACTGCCTTTCTTCACATAGAATAACACTTTGAATATACTTCGCATACTCACTCTTTTTTTGGTCACAAAATTAAGTTACAGTGAGTTACCGGCAGATAAGCAAAATAACGCAAATTATTGAAGTAGAAACGGTTAACCGAAAACTTTCATTCGTTACGGCAGTAATGGGGTGGTAACTGAACTCTGTCTTCTTTTGGCTGTAAAGTGGCTTTCAGTTGCTTCCTTACCACACAAAAACGAAGCGTAACGAACATTGTTTCAGTGCCATTCGCTACGCTTTGCCCAAATTTGTATTCTCGCTATGTGTTTATTTTAGGAAGACGAAGTAGACGGCCAACACTAAGCAGGCGAAAGCGGCGAGGTGATTCCAGTGGAGCGATTCGCCCTTGAAGAGAACGGTGGTGAAGAGGGTGAAGACGATGAGGGTGATGACCTCCTGCGTCACCTTGAGCTGCATGAGGCTAAACGGTCCGCCGTTGCCTTGGAAACCGATGCGGTTGGCGGGTACCTGGAAAGAGTATTCGGCCAAAGCGATACCCCAAGAGAAGAGAATGACACCCCAGAGCGGCCAGTTGGAGGAGATTTTCATCTCCTGAAGTTTGAGATGACCATACCAGGCGAAGGTCATGAAGATGTTGGAAACCACCAACAACAACACTGTGTACAAAGCTTTCATTTCGTTTCTATCTATGTTCCTTTTAAGCACGGCTTCCGACCCTGTCGGGTGAAGGAAGCCTACCTTTTCTTTTCTGTTTCTGCAGGCAGGAGTTCCGTCTGAATGTTCGTCAGGGCACCCCACATACTGTAGCGCGCCTCCGGGTTCATGGCTTCGAGGCGTTGAAGAACCTCCTTCATGTCCGACCGGTGTGAGTCGTGCTCGTAGGGACAGTTCTTCAGTTGCTTGCGGAACTGCATTTGGGCGGCCATCTCCACCAAGTCCGCCTCGTGAACAAGACAGAGAGGACGGATGATGGTCATCTGGAATTTCTTCATCTCCAGTTTGGGAGGCATCGTGCCGTAGGCTCCCTGAAAGGTAAGGTTCATGAGGAGTGTCTGCAGGATATCGTCCATGTGATGCCCCAATGCAATCTTGTTGCAGCCCAACTCCTTGGCTACGGTAAAGAGAGCCTTCCGGCGATTCCACGAGCAGAGGAAACAGGGCGATTTTCGCGTGTCGGTAGAGGCATCGAAAGAGGTTTCGTAGCGCACGTAGGGAACATTGCGCTCCTCGGCGAACCGGCGCAGGTAGCTGTCATCGGACTGATAGGGGATGTTGGTCAAGGCGACGTGCGCGGCATAGACCTGAAAACGGGGTTTCAGGATGCGCGACCGCTTGGCAAGCAGATGGAGCAGAGCCAACGAGTCCTTGCCTCCCGAGAGTCCCACCAGTATCCGGTCGCCGTCTTCCACCAGCCGATACGCTACCATACCCTTGTTGAAACGCCTCTCTATCCGCTGAATCAACCGTTCTTCATCCGTCAATTGTGCCATACTCACCTTTGAAATCGGGCGCAAAATAAAGAAATTTCGGGTCAATTAACAAATAGTATCTATCCCAAAAGAGCGCATATGGTTTTTCTTTGTACTTTTGACATCGTAAACTTTGACAAGCTGAAGAACGGAATCATGAAAAAATACTTCTCTATCCTATTGATATTACTCTGCGGATGGGCCAACGCACAGACGCTAAACCAAGCGAAACAGTGGTTTCAGAACGGTGATTTCGAGCGTGCCAAGCCGGTATTCAAGAAGTTGGTAAAGCAGAGTCCGAGCAACGCTTTCTATAACTTCTGGTACGGGGCGTGCTGCTACGAGACGGACGAGAAACAGACCTCCGAGACATACCTGCAGAAAGCCGCCGACCGCAAGGTAATCAACGCTTACCTCTATCTGGCCAAGCTACAGACCGATCAATACCGCTACGAGGAGGCGACGGAGAACTTAGAGTCGTACGGGGAGCTGATGGCGAAGAAGAAAAACGCCGACACGAGCGAGGCTGACCGACTAATGGAATACACGCGAAAGGCCGGACGCATGCTGAAAGGCACGGAACAGGTGACCGTGGTGGACAGTTTCGTGGTGGATAAAGCCCGTTTCCTGAATGCTTACAAAATCGGAAAAGAATCCGGACGCATTGACTTCTACAACACCTTTTTCCAGAGTGAGGAGGAGGCTGGCTGCACGGTTTTCGAGACGGAGCTGAAGAACAAAATCTACTTTGCGAAGACCGTCAACGACACAGTCTCCCTCTTTGCCAAGGACCGCCTGGGCGACGGATGGGGCGAAGCCTACCAGTTGCAAGGACTGGACGAGACGGGCAACAAGAACTTTCCGTTTGTGTTGGCAGACGGGATGACACTCTACTACGCCGCTGACGGGGAGGAATCACTTGGCGGATACGATATCTTCGTCACCCGTTACAACCAGGAGACAAACCGCTATCTGCGACCGGAGAACGTGGGCATGCCGTTCAACTCGCCCGCCAACGACTACATGTACGTCATCGACGAATACAACAACCTCGGGTGGTTTACCTCCGACCGTTACCAACCGGAGGACAAGGTTTGCGTCTACGTGTTCGTGCCCAACGAATCGCGTCTCACCTACAACTACGAGAACACGGACGAGGAGGTGGTGCGCAAGGCCGCCATGTTGCGACGAATCGCCGACACATGGAGCGACGAATCGGTTGTGGCGGAAGCCCGTGAGCGGCTCAACGGCATCTCCGAACAGCCGGAGCGGACAGAGCCCAAGCACGAGTTCGAGTTCGTGATTGACGACAACATGACCTACTACAGTCTGAAGGAGTTCCGCTCCACCAAGGCGCGCCAACTGTTCGAGCGATGGAGGGCAGGAGAGAAAGAGCTGCATACACTCGAAAAGACAT
Source organism: Acutalibacteraceae bacterium (assembly GCA_963652075.1). Lineage (GTDB taxonomy): Bacteria > Bacteroidota > Bacteroidia > Bacteroidales > Bacteroidaceae > Phocaeicola_A. The sequence continues at coordinate 39,437 of CAVJRQ010000049.1, read as the reverse complement.
TGGAAAACAAGCGTGACCTCTATCACAAAAGCCAACCGGCCATGCGCAAGGCCCTCTCGGCAGAGTTGCTGAAGAGCGAGAAGAAGTTGGAGGCAATGCTGGGTCAACAGGCTCAGCTAAAGAAGGAGATTCGCAACACGGAAAAGATTTTCATCTCAAAATAGCTTTTCCAAGAAAAGTTTCCCTATATTTGCAACAGACGGACGAGCGCGCGGGAAAAGCGGACATCCGTCTCGTGTTACACTAATAAACAGCAAACCATGGATTTGATTGTCGTCATTGCAACCATTGCGGCGGGACTGTTGCTCTTCATTGCCGAAGTGTTCCTCATTCCCGGACTGAGTTTGGCAGGTATCGCCTCGGCCGGCTGCCTCATCTTTGTCAACTACTACGCCTTTACGCACCTGGGCGTGACAGGCGGATTCGTCACCCTGCTCATCTCCGTAGCGGCCTATCTGCTCGTCTTCATCTGGTTCATAAAGTCGAAGTCCATCGACCGGCTGGCTTTGCACAAGGACATCGACTCCACGGTGGGCACACCGGAACAGTCGGCCGTGAAGCCCGGCGACGAAGGCATTGCCATCACACGCCTCGCGCTGATAGGCAACGCCGAGCTCAACGGCAACATCATCGAGGTGAAATCCGCCGGAGGGTTCATTGACGAGCGCACGCCCATCGTGGTAGAGCGCATCCAAGAGGGCATCATCCTAGTGCGTCCCAAACAAACTGAGAATTATCTTTAATACTAACTAAAACCCCTAAAATCATGTTTGGTTCATTTTATCTGACAATCATACTGGTAGTGGGAATCATCGTTCTGGTGTCTCTCGTCTTCCACTATGTGCCATTTATCCTTTGGCTCTCCGCCAAAGTTTCGGGTGTTTACATTTCACTCATGCAGCTCTTCCTGATGCGCATCCGTAATGTGCCGCCCTACGTAATCGTACAAGCCTTGATAGAAGCCCACAAGGCAGGTCTGAAGAACATCACGCGCGACGAACTGGAAGCGCACTACTTGGCAGGCGGTCATGTGGAGAAGGTGGTACACGCTTTGGTGTCGGCCTCGAAAGCCAACATTGAGCTGTCGTTCCAGATGGCCACAGCCATCGACCTTGCCGGACGTGACGTGTTCGAAGCCGTACAGATGTCCGTCAACCCGAAAGTCATCGACACGCCGCCCGTGACAGCCGTTGCCAAGGACGGTATCCAGCTGATAGCGAAAGCCCGCGTCACCGTACGCGCCAACATCCGCCAGTTGGTGGGAGGTGCCGGTGAGGACACCGTGCTGGCCCGTGTAGGCGAAGGCATCGTCTCGTCTATCGGATCGTCCGAAAACCACAAGTCCGTGCTGGAGAATCCCGATTCCATCTCCAAGCTGGTACTGCGTAAAGGTCTCGATGCAGGAACGGCCTTCGAGATTCTATCCATCGACATCGCCGACATCGACATAGGCAAGAACATCGGTGCCGCCCTGCAGATTGACCAGGCCAACGCGGACAAGAACATCGCTCAGGCGAAAGCCGAGGAGCGCCGTGCCATGGCCGTCGCCAGCGAGCAGGAGATGAAGGCGAAAGCGGAAGAGGCTCGCGCCAACGTAATCCAAGCCGAGGCTGAAGTGCCAAAGGCTATAGCCGACGCTTTCCGCAGCGGAAACCTGGGCATCATGGACTACTATCGGATAAAGAACATTCAGGCCGACACGAGCATGCGGGACAGCATCGCGCGCCCTGAGCGTCCTTCATCAATGGAACCGCTGAAGTAATTACCTTACAACAAACCCGTGAAAGGAGTCAATCCTTGACGCGGAAAAGAGTCTTGAACCGCTGAAGGCTGCCGCGATTGTCGCAGAGAGGCACGGAGGGGTTCAGGACTCTTTTCTTCGGGAGGCGTTCCTTTCCGCATAAAGCATCTATCACATGAAAAGACATTTTGAAGAATCGGAGCTGATTATCAACAAGGACGGTTCCGTTTACCACCTCCATCTCCGGCCGGAGCAGTTGGCAGACAAGGTGATTCTGGTGGGCGACCCGGGTCGCGTGCCCATGGTGGCGCAGTTCTTTGAGTCCACCGAGTGCGACGTGTCGAACCGGGAGTTCCGCATCATCACGGGCGTTTACAAGGGGAAACGCGTCACGGCAATGTCCACCGGCATGGGTTGTGACAACATCGACATCGTCATCAACGAGCTGGACGCGCTTGCCAACATCGACTTCGGCACGCGCTGCGAGCGCGACACGTTCCGTCAGCTGGAACTGGTACGCATCGGCACTTGCGGTGGCTTGCAGCCCTACACGCCCACGGGCACATTCATCTGTTCGGAGAAATCGATAGGTTTCGACGGCTTGCTCAACTTCTATGCCGGACGGGACGAGGTGTGCGACCTCGCCTTCGAGGAGGCTTTCGTCCGCCACATGGGTTGGACGGGCAATGTCGGTACGGCGCATCCCTACGTCGTCGATGCCGACCCCGAGCTGACGCGACGCATCGCAGGCAGCGAGATGGTGTGTGGCGTGACCATCTCCGCCAACGGTTTCTTCGGCCCGCAAGGCCGCGTGTTGCGTGTCCCCCTTGCCGACCCTCGGCAGAACGAGAAGATTGAGTCCTTCGAGTACAACGGCCTCCGCATCACCAACTATGAGATGGAGAGCTCCGCCCTTGCCGGCATGAGCCGTCTGATGGGTCACAAGGGCACTTCCGTATGCATGGTCATTGCCAATCGTCTGGCTCAGAACATGGACATAGACTACAAGGCCGAGATGCCTCGGCTCATCCAAACGGTGTTGGAGCGGATTTGATTCGCTTCAAAGGCCAAATACGCCATAGGCGGCGGTGCGTGTGCATCGCCGCCACTTAAGGAAAATACAAACTGAACACAAAAGACAATGAACAAATTACATCAATTATGTAGCCTCGTGGTCTGCCTCCTGATTGTCGCCTCCCTCGCTATGGTAAAGTACGGCAGTTGGTGGGGGCATGAGCTGACGGGTGCAAGCCCGACAGAGATGTCTGCAGGGAACGACACGCTACGTACTCTCCCCGACGGCACAGTAATCATCAACACGACGGCTCTTGGTGCGGACATCACTGGCTACACCGGCAAAGTGCCGCTCGAAATCTCGCTCAAGGACGGGAAGGTAGTACAGGTGAAGGCTCTTGCCAACACCGAAACGCCGGAGTTCTTCAACGAGGCGGTAGCCATCCTCGACAAATGGAACGGCAAGACGGTGGACGATGCCCTTGCTCTCCACGTGAACGGTGTATCGGGAGCAACGTTCTCCTCCAAAGCCATCATAGGCAATGTGCAACGCGGACTGACGTACGCAAAGCATAAAGCGGTTGTCGACGGCAATGACACCGACAACACGAACCTTAGAGACACCAGTGTCCTAACCGCCTTCGACCCATCGGCCAAGAACATCATGGGACTCATCGTCGTACTGATGGCAGCCATCCTTCCGCTCTTCGTCAAGAACAAGACATACCGCCTCTGCCAACTGGCGCTCAACGTTATTGTCTTAGGCTTTTGGTGCGGAGCGTTTCTGTCGTACACATCGTTGTTGGGATACATGGCGAACGGAATCAACGTGCTTGCCTTGTTAGTCCCCCTCGTCATGCTCGTTACGGCTTTCGTCTATCCGCTGCTCGGCAAGAAGACCTATTATTGCACCCACGTCTGTCCCTTCGGCTCGCTGCAACAGGTCGTAGGACAGAGCCTAAAATACAAAGTTAGGATGAGCCACAAGACCGTCCACCGTCTTGACATCTTCCGTCAAGTACTGTGGGCATTGCTGATGCTCTGCATCTGGACTGGCGTATGGAGCGACTGGGTAGACTATGAGCCGTTCTCGGCCTTCATCTTCCAGTCGGCGTCATGGGTGGTTATCGCCTTGGCGACGGTCTTCGTGCTCTTGTCGTTCATCGTGACAAGACCCTATTGCCGCTTCGTCTGTCCGATGGGCAGCCTCCTCAAGCTGAGCCAGGCATCCAAGTAAGTTTTTTATCGTAACGTTTATATCGCAACAAATAAAAGGTAACAGAAATTATGAAACCAGCAACATTACTGAATATCGTATTGGCAATAGCCCTCGTCGTGGTTTGCGTAAGATGGGCGATGAGCGGTACCACCAAGCCGGCAAAGGGTAACGAAGATTCCACCGACATCGTGTATCAGAACATCATGACCCGCACATCAGTGCGTGCCTACCTCGACAAACCCGTGGAGGACGAGAAAATAGAAAAGCTCCTGCACGCCGGTATGGCGGCTCCCTCTGCCGTGAATATGCAGCCCTGGCACTTCGTGGTAGTGAAAGACAAGGCCACGCTGGAGAAGATAGCCGAGGTAACCCCCAATGCCCGCATGGCAAAGGACGCTCCGCTGGCCATCGTGGTGTGTGGCGACATGACCCATGAGAAGCCCGACTTGGTGCGCGAGTTCTGGAGCCAGGATGCCTCTGCCTCCACCGAGAACATCCTCCTTCAGGCGCATGGCATGGGACTGGGAGCCGTATGGACGGGCACTTATCCCGACCCGAAGCGATGCGAAGCCATCTCTGCCTTGCTCCACCTTCCCGACCATATCATCCCGTTCTCTACCATCGTGATAGGTTATCCCAAGGGCGAGACTACGCCCAAGAACAAGTGGAAACCCGAGAATGTGTCATACGAGATGTTTGGAGGAAAGGAGGGGACAGCGTCTGACGCGTCTGAAATCTCCGAGTCGACCGGCAAGAAGGACTTCGAGGAGTTTGACGTAACCACCGATTTCCACGGCAATCCCTTCACCTATTTCAAGGGCAAGGGGCTTCTGCTTGCCGTTGGCGACAAGACAGACCACAACGAGATGACCATCGGATGGGGTGCCCTCGGCAACATCTGGGAGAAAGGCATGTCGCTGATGACCGTCTATGTGGCACCGGGCAGATACACCTTCAAGTATATGGAGAAGGCGAAGTACTTCACCGTGATGGAGTTTGACGAAGCCCACAAGGACATCCTCCAGTATATGGGGACTCACAGCGGTCGTGACGGCGACAAGGCTAAGGCGTTGGGCTTGCATACACGATACACGGAGCACGGCACTCCTTACTTCGAGGAAGCCAAGACCGTCTTCGAGTGCGAGATGATCTACCATGTTCCATTCGACCCTAAGGGTTTCGGTGAGATGCCTAAGAAGCTGTATTCCAACTTCCCTGCCGGCATCCACTCAATGTATATGGGAAAAGTGGTGAAGGCAATGAGAAAGTAACGAGCCACGCTGGGTCACCGGCGTGCTTCGAGAAGTTCGACTACAAGGCCGAGAGGCCTCGGCTCATCCAAACGGTGTTGGAGCGGATTTGATTCGCTTCAATGCCCTCCCGTTATCACAGAGCGATGGCTCATTCCCCGAAAGAAAGGGGAATGAGCCATCGCCTTATTGTCCCGTATGCTGAGCAGCGTCAGCAAGGGAGTTACTTATTCTTGTAAGTTACCACAACCGTATTAGAGTACATACCCTGAGCCCCAGATATGGTTGTACCTGTAGTTTTCAGAGTCAACGCATTGTTGCTGAATGAAGTTTCAATATCTGCCGTCACGGTGATGTCACCCCCCGTATTAAAGTCCATATCATATGCTTGAATCTGCGTCGCTACATACGAAGAAATCTTCACGTTCTGGTTAAGGAGGAATCCGATGAAGAGGTCGTCACGATTAAATAACCAGAAGAAGGCGTTCATCAAGAAAGCGGGATCCGCCGTACCCGGACAACAATGAATACTCTTGTCCGTAGTGAAACTGTTATCATTGCCCAGATTATAGGCAGACAGATTCTTGTCCGTGTAAGACAAGCTCAAAGCCGGAATGCCATCCAATGAAGACTTTACACTCGTCAAGTATCCGTCCGCATCATAACTCCATGTGTTAGTATACGACTCTCCAGTATACGGATCCTCACCTTCGCAGCTAACAACCCGTTTCTGATCATCGAGGGTGAAAACATACTGACCGTCAGCGGTTGAAACCGTTTTGTCCTTGTAGGTCAATTCAAAACCAAGGTTACTGTTTGAAGTGACAGACTTCAACGAACCGTCTTCGTTATAGTTAACCGTAAGTTTCAAGACATCCTCGGTCATCTCAAAGTAAGATTTAAACATAGCAATCATAGTATTGTCCGCAATGGAAATACCCTCAATGCGTCTGGGCTGATAGAAATAGCTTTTACCAATCTCCCACTGGCTCTGACCGCGCTGAAGGGAAATTACGCAGTCGCCCTCTGTCTTAACCTGAGACGCGTCAAACGTAACACCGTCAGCGGTTACGGTCGTAGTGAGGCTGACAGGCGTATCGTCTGAAGAAGCCACAAGGATAACATCGCCTTCCACAAAACCGAGACCCGAGATGGTCTGGCCGGCAGCCATAGCCACTTCTTCGGACAAGCTAATCGCAGAAACCGGATTGTCAGCGGCCAAAAGAGTAAGAGAACACAACTCCCAATCATTCTTGCCATCGTTCAAAACCACAGCTACCGTGCCTTCCTTAAAGGTATAAGGAACGGTGAAGGTTGCGCCACTGGTAGTCATCGTCGCCGCTACCTTCTCCACCACACTGCCTTCTTCTTGTCTGAGCCAGATGCTTTGCTCCGTAGAGTTGAAACCACTTCCCTGAATAGTCACCTCCGAACCAATCTTCGCCGATGTGGGGCATACAGGATTGGTAATCGGGTTCTTGTCATCATCTGACGAACATGCTGAGAACGCGATCACCGCGCAAATCGTCAGCATCATTGAAATCAATTTCTTCATAATGTTTAAAATTGAATTAGTAAATGAATTAATAAGTCTCTCGCTTTATTACAGTCCCGGTTGGGCATTTAATATCTTTTCCGTATCCTCGCTCGACGGACGGGTCATGTCGGGATTGACAATGCGGCCGTTTGGGTCAATCAGGATGAAGCGTGGGATTCCGCTAATGCGATAGTCCGTCTGGAATTTGCTTCCTTTACCTATATAAAGTTGCGTTCCGCAAAGTTCGCCACTCTTGACGCGCGCCTCCCATTTCGCCTTGTCCGCGTCTATGGAGAGACCGAGAAAGACAATGTTGCGTCCCTCGAACTTCTCCGCCAGTTTCTTCAGGAAAGGGAGTTCCTTCTGGCAAGGTCCACACCAGGTGGCCCACATGTCAATGTAGATGTACTTGCCACGGAAATCCTTCAGGGAGAGTTGCCTGCCATCGAGTTCCACTCCGGCGAAATCGGGCGAAAGCCGACCCACGGCGGCCTTGTCCCATTTGTCGCAAGCCTGTTTGAAGAGGGCGTTCAGATGCGGTGAGGTCACGTACGTGTAGTACAGGTTCTTCAAGTCGTCTATTCCTTCCGTACCATTACACTCCACATAGGTGAACGCCACGTGATGAACCAAGGTTTCGCGCACCTTCTGGTTTTTGAAATGTTCCCCCATGTAGCTCATCTCCGCCAACGTCTTGGGATAGAACTGGCGAATCTCTTTCCCTGCCTCGTCCAGCACATGGGAAGTTTCGACCATATAGTTGCGATACTCGTCAATGTCGACCAAGTCGGCATCTTCCTTGACATACTTCTTGAGGGTATTGTAATAGTCCTTACCGAGAACCAGCGTGGTATCCCGCGTAAGGTAAAGGTGGCTCACGGGGTACATCAGGAAAGCGTTGGCGTAGAAGTAAGTGATTCTCCCCTCCTCCATCCGTCGGAACTTGTCGTCGGATGCGAAGCCGTGTGCCTTTAGGAGACGTTTCATCGAAGCCATCTTGTCCGTCACCGCTTTTTTGAACGCTTCCCAGCCAAGAGCGTAGCTCTCGTCGGGGAGGTTGGTCAACCGTATCTTGTTCAGGTAATCAACCGCCTTCTCGTTGCCGCCTTTCACAGTGAAGGTGTTGTCGAAGTCATTGGCGTCAAAGGAGATGGTAACCTCATCCCCCTTCTGCAGGTAAACCTCCTTATTCTTCTCTCCATAGTAGACCTTGGCATAGAGGGCATCCATCTCTTCCAACCGTGCCGTAGCTTCTCCATTGAGGAGGGCAAACTCGTTTACGCTCTGGTGGTAGACCAGTACAACGTTGGTCAAAAGAGGATTCTTGACCTCGAACTTAACCGTAATATCAGAGGCCAAAGCCTTTGCCCCTATCAACAGGAAGAACAAGGCCAATATAGTTAGTTTGTTATTCAGTTTCATAGTTGTGTGCGTTAAGGGATTAATTTGTACGTTCGCGATAAGTGGCATCCACAATTTGGGCGAAGCCCGTATGGACAACGGGAGTCACCTTAGAGAAGTCGCCCTCCGTCTCCATTCCGTCGTAGATACGAAGCGTTCCGACCTTATTGTTCAAAGAGCCAACAACCAGGTCATAGTCGTGGTTGCTCGACGAATTCTGATACAGATTGAACTTCATCAGCGTGACGGTCTCTCCATTGAGCGTAAACTGTTTCTCCGCCTTCAGCGGTTTCTCCGAGAGGTTAACCCGGTAAACGGTGCCCTCCACGGCGTAGTACATGTAGTTTCTCAGGGAACTGAACGCGAAGCGGGACGCTTTGGCGATGTCCGTACAATCACTCAGGTCTCCATAATAGGCTTTTCCCAACACGTACGAACAATCGGCGTAGGTCAACATGTCGCCCAGCTGTATTCCGTACAGATAGTAATGACTTCCGTCGCGCAGGATGGTATAGGTGATACCCATCTTGGCGTTACCCGGGTCGTATTTGGTATTCTCCATATAGACGAAGTCCAACCCTTGGGGATAATCATCGAAAGCCGTGCCGGTCACCATGTCGCTGCCCTTGTAGCCCGTAGCGATACTCTCCATCTCCTCCATCGTATGATAGTTGGCATCAGAGAGGGAGAGATTTATCAGGAAAGGACAGCAGGACATAAAGCACTTGTTCTCGTCATCGTACAACAGGTAGACGGAAGCGTAGGAGGTAGCGCCGACATTCGCTCCGACGTAGGGTGCCAGTACGGGTTGTTTGTTTGCCGCGGCAAACAGTCCCTGTATGCCCATATTGGATGCCGTGTAGACATAGCCGTCACTCACGCAAGCCCGCAGGATGCCGCTTTGGTCGCAAACCATGCTCCTCGGGTGGAGGTCGAGTGATTTGGCCACTTCATATTTGAACGCATAATCCTTCTGCCAAGCAAAGTTGTTCTTCGACAAGCGGGTCGCACCGTCGGCGGTGAAGAGATAGAAAGGGGAATCACTGTGACCGCAGTTAGGAACGAACTGAATGGCATACGGCTGGTTCAGGGCCGGCATGCCGTTGGCACTGAGCACATCCTGATAGGTTTTCCCGGTTATGTCGGAAATGATGTCAAGCCTTGCCCTACCATCTTCCTCGCAAAGCACCATCCATCCCTCGGACGACGAGTCGCTCACGGTGAGTGAATAGCTCGTGCGCCAGAAAAGTCCGGACTCCTTATCGGTTGCCGTAAAATAGAGCGTGTACTTACCGGCGTTGAGCGTCACTTCCTGGTAGAGGTGTTTCTCGTTCGCCAAAACCGTCTCTTCATATTCATCGGCGTTGTTGATGACCTTCCACTCATAATCATAGGCTTCGAGGTTCGTAATGTGGTCTCCCATCGAAGGGTCGAGGTCGATCATATCGTGAATCAGTACGGACAGGGTTTCATCAACTCCCGTAATGTCCGGTTCGTTGAGAGGGTGATAGTCGTAGTTCCCCTTGTCTTGAGAGCAGCTCCAAAGGAACAATGCCTGAACGAGGAGAAGCAGAAGTGTATGTAATGTTTTTCTTGTCATAGTCTCTTGTTTTACACGTTAATTATCGGCGAAGACGAGTGCGTTGCCCTTGCTGTCGAAAGCGTTCAGGTCATAGCTCTGTCCGCTATTCTTCAATGTCTCCTGTTGCTTCACATAGCTCTGCATCTCGGCACTGATATACGACTGCATGGCGAGTGTCATCTTCGAGCTGTCATTGAAGTCCGCAGGGTCGAGATCCAGCACAGAGCAAGCCAACTCGAACTTCTGTTGGGAGAACTCGCCCAACAAACCTTTTTCCCATGCCTTGGGAGCTGTGGTAAACTGGTCGGAAAAGGTCAGCTTATATTCCGTAGTAGTCACCGCTTCGCCGGTGGACGTAGTTTCCTGCGTCACGGGCAAGGTAAAGTTGGCGTTGGGTCGCAACGTGAACGTCAGATGTTTGTCCTGTGTTTTGAGGATGGCCGTACGTTTCAGTGTCACCACATAGTCATAGGTGGTTTCACCGGCAGGCATCTCCGCCTTCTCCGGCAAGACGTAGTCCGTGCCTTCCGTCGCGTCATCCGAAGAGACGGTCAGGTCAATCTCACGCGGCGTGTCGGTAGGACGGCCGAGAAGCTGTATCCGGACGGAGACTTCCATCTCATCGCCTTTCTGATAAACGAAGGTGACACCCGTTGAATCCTCCAGTATGTTCGTGTCGGTACGGTTGTTGAAGTAGATTCCGTCAATCTGCTGAAAGAGGTCCGGTGTCTGTTCGCTACACGCCCCGAGAGCCATTGCTGCCACCGCTACCGTAATGTATGTTTTCATTCCGTGTTTCATGTGCTCGTGTTTATTTAGTGGGAACTATCTGTTTTCCGTCTCCGTGTCGGGCAATGGAACGACGAAGACCAAATCGCTCGCTTTGGTGTTCTTGCTACTGCTCGACGAAGTGATGATGTCACTGTAAAGCCGTTTGTAGAGGAAGAACAACTGTCCTTCGCCATAGAGCTCACGGATATACTCATACTTCAACAGGTCAGCGTTCAATGCCGACAGGTTGGAGACTCCGCGGTTACGCCTCAAGGCGTTGACATACGCTGTGCCGGAACTTAAATCATCGCTTTGGCTCTCCGCCGCAATCAAGAACATTTCGCCCATCCGGAGCATCGGTATCATCGTGTTCTGTATGCTTCCGGTAGCCACCATGTCTTGGTATTTGTAGAAGTAGCGGTTGCTCCCGGTAGCAATCCAGCAGGCACGGTAACGATAGTCGTCCTGAAAGCCTCCGGTTGCCGTAGCTCCGCCAAAGACCAGATTGTCCATCAAGCTGTTGTCCATACGGAAGACAAAGTTGGGTAGACGTGACGGGTCGTAGAAGTTCTTAAACAGGTTGCCACGACTGGTATTGCTCAAGGCAAAGAGTACCTCGGACGAGAAAATCCGGTCGGGGTCGGAAGGTGAACCGATAACCAAGCTCTTGTCCACAAAGGGGAAGATGCCGGCGTCTACGGCCTTGATGACATCCGAAGCGTACTTGAAAGCATTCGTCTTGTCGCCCATGTAGAGGTAGGCACGTGCCAAAAGTCCCTCCACGGCGTAGTAGTTGAGACGCAGCGCGCGGTAGCGCAGGAAATTGCTCGTGCCGTCCTGCGAGGAGCTCATCATCGTGCCGTCCGTCTTTACGGGGTCGTTGGCCAACAACAGGCGTGCCTCTTCCAAGTCGGTTGTTACCCTGTTCATTACCTCTTCGGCGGAGAGAATCTCCTCCGGCGTATTGGTCACCTGCCTGTAATAGGGAATGGCGGTTTTCTGACTGTCCTTGGAGTAGACCGGCCCAAAGAGGCGGAGCATATCAAAGTGCAGCATGGCACGCAACGCCAAAGCCTCTCCTTTGATGACGTAGTAGTTAACTGAGGAAAACAACGACTGATTGTTGTCTATCGATTCCAGAATCTTGTTGCAGTTGAGAATCAACGCATAGGCTTTGTTCCAGGTTTGGTCGAGGCGGTCGCGCCAATACTCGGTTCCATACTGGTAGGAAGACAAGTCCTTGTAGTTGCCCCACACACTGTTGTCCGTGCCGATGACGTAGGCACCGCCCATGACCTCCACCATTTCCACGCCGAGCGTTTGTCCATAGAGGGCATCGCTGTTGAGGTCGATGTAGATGCCGTTGAGCATTTTCTGATAACCTTCCTCGCTCTGTTGCAGTTCGTCTTCCGAGATTTTGTCGTAAGGCTTCACCTCCAACCAGTCGCTACAGGAGGCAATGAGCGAACTGAACGCTATTGCAATGATATAAACTATTCTTTTCATCATCTGTGTCTTCTGTTTTTAGAATGTTGCGCCAATAGAGAACGATATGGTTCTGGCGTACGGATAGTTGATTCCCCGCTCCGCCTTGATGGTAGACCAACGGAAAATGTCGTTCATGTTGGCCTGTACGGACAAGGCTTGCATGCCCAGCTTCGTGGCGATGGCTGTCGGGAATTCGTAGCCGACGCTTACCGATTCGCAGGTGACCGTGTTGTCGTCCATGACGAAGCGGGAGGATTTATCCGTCTTCTGCACCATGGAGATTCCCTTAAACCGGGCGTTGCGGTTGTTCACGCTCCAACGGTCGTACAGGGCACGACGGTCCTGGTTGTTGTAGACATCGGACGTGCTGATGTTCTCCACCTTGTCGAAGAGCGAGCTGTTGAACTCTTGTCCACCCAGTTCGTAGCGGAAATAACAGCTGAACGACAATCCTTTGTAATAGAAGGTCGTACCCAGCAAGCCTTCCACATCGGGCTCCGTGTCACCGCACACCACTTCGTCATCCGTGTCGTAGGTAAACGAATAGGTGCCGTCCTTTTTGATAAAGAGTTCTTTTCCGGTGGCAGGGTCAATGCCTGCGGAACGGACTGCCCAGATAGCCGTGGGGCTGCCTCCGTCATAGTAGCGCGTCGTGTTGTGGAGCGACGACTTTCCGCTTTCATTCAGCGCACTGAAGGCGTTGCCGATGTCGGCGTATTCAGAGCGGGAATGGGTCGCACTCAATGAAATGTTCCAGTTGATGCGTTCTTCGGGCTGATAGATTGGCGAAAACTTGATTGTCGCCTCCCAACCTCTGGTTCTTTGTGTTCCAGCGTTCAGGGCTTCGCTGGTAACGCCCATCGATCCCGGAGTGGTGATGACAGCCAGCAAGGGGTCTGTATTTTTGATGTAGTAGTCGAGCGTCAGGTTCAGGCGTTGGTTCAACGTGGTGATGTCCGCGCCAATATTGTAATTGATGGTTTCCTGCCAAGCCAGGTCTTTGTTTCCCAAAGCATTGACTATAACACCCGTGCCGAAGACATTGCTCATCGAGCTGTTGAACACGTAAGTGGTATAGGCCTGATAGGCGGAGAAGTTCTGGTTACCCGGATTTCCTACCGAGGCACGCAGCTTCAGCAGTTGGAAGAGTTCATTGTCCTGCATCCACTTTTCATTGTGTACGTTCCATCCTAAGCCGACCGACCAAGTAGTACGGAAACGGTTGTCAGTCCCGAACATCGAGGCTCCATCGTTACGCAGGTTGAAGTCGAACAGGTAACGTCCGTCGTAGGCGTATCCACCATTGAGATAGAAGCTCGAAGCGTGTTTCACGCTTTCGGTATAGCTTGGCTTCCCTCCGTCAGGATAGTTGTTCGCAAAGGAGGGTGCCGCAAACTGGTCGTCGGTGAAGCCCGTGGCGGAATAGCCGTTGGTCTTGCTCGTCGTGTTGCTGAAGTTGAACCCGAGCACGGCGTTTACCTGATGTTTGCCGGCGAAGAGCTTGCCATACGTTGCGGAGAGGTCTCCCTCATAGTAGAGATATTTTTGCAGGCTATGGGTAAAGGAACCTTTCTGCGTGTCGTCCTTATCGTCGAAATCGGTGTGTTGGGGAGAGAGACGAGTGTCTTGCGTATCGTCATACTTGGTGAAACCGAACTTGCCCCGGAAGCGCAAGTCGCCCGTGGCGAACCATTCGGCGATGAAGTTATTGGTGAAGCCTATCCTTTGACCTTGGTCGTAGTTATTGAGATGGGAGTTCCAAAGCGGATTCGAGACGGGGTTGTCATCCAGTCCGTCCTCAGGGTAGTAGAGATATTTGTTTATCTTTCCATCCTCTCCGTATTTCTTATAGTAGGGATTCGCCTGCGCATATTCAGAGAAGGAAACGGCAGGGTCGTTCGTTTCCAAGTAATCAATGGAGAGTTTGTTGCTGAACTGAAACTTGCCCGTACGGTAAATCAAGTCGAGGTTTCCACCGATGGTTTCCCGGTCAGAACCTTTCATCACGCCGTTTACCATGCCGTAGTTCAACCCCAGTCCGTAGCGGATATTCCCCTCTCCACCCTCTGCGTAGAGGTTGTGCTTATGGGTGAAACCCGTGCGCAGGGGGACGCTCAGCCAATAGGTGTCCACGCCCTGTTCAATATCCCGAAGACGCGAGTTGTAGAGGTCATCCAGTTTTATCTGGTTAAAGGCGTTGCCTGTATTGTCTTTGTACACACCAGCCAACCGTTCGAACTCCAGTTTCTCGCGGGAGTTCATCAGATTGTAGTCCGTCAGGTCAGCCACCTCGACGCTATAGTCTCCCTTGTAGGAAATTTGCAGCTTCCCGTTGACAGGGGCTTTCGTCTCGATGACGACTACACCGTTGGCGGCTTTCGAACCGTAGATTGCCGTGGAGGCGGCATCCTTGAGCAACGTGACAGAAGCCACCCGGTTCATGTTGAGGTTCATTACGGTTTCGAGTGTCGTCTCGAACCCGTCCAATATAAAGAGGGGCTGATTGGGGTCTGAGCCATACTCTTCCTTGAGGCCAGCCACACTGGATTTGCCGCGTATCTCCACGTCCGGCGTGGCGTTCGGGTTAGACCCGGCCAAGTTGTTTTCCACTATCTTGAACGAGGGGTCGAGGGTCTTCAAGCTCTGAAGCACATTCTGCGCACCCACGCTTTTGAGTTCCTCCCCCTTGAAGGTGGTTGATGAACCCGTAAAGCTCTCCTTCTTACGTTGATAGATACCGGTCACGACAACATCTTTCATGTTGACGGCATCCGATTCCATCATAATTCTTGAAAAGGCTGACGAATTGTTTCCGTCATAGTGTAGCGTGACTTTCTTGTAACCAATGAACGAGAATACGATGTTGCATCCTTCCTTCTTTACCGGCAACGAGAAGCGCCCGTCAATATCGGTGATGACGGCGTTTGTCGTACCCTCCACGACGACCGTGGCACCAATCATCAGTTCTTTGCCTTCCTTGTCGAGAACCACGCCTCGAATCGTATCTCTCCTGACTTCAAGTTTCTGTTTGTCAACCTGTTTCTCACCCCCCCCGATGCCGTTTTGGGCGAATATCGGGCAGAAAGAGACAGATGCAAAACAACAACTAACTATAATTCTATGCCAGGCATTTAAATAAAATCGTCTTTTTCGCATACAATAGTTATAATCTCATTATTATTCAGACTCCTCAAATAATCGGCAAAGGTAGTGTTTTTCGTCCAACTTCCTTGGTTATATTCAGAATTATGTTAGCCTTTTCGTACTCTCTTCACCTCTTACGGCCATTTGCGGACACTTCTCACGTTCATACGGCGTGAGGCTGCAAGTCATTACAAACCACGGATTCTGATTGAACGATTCCCCTTGCGAGCAAGTGTCTGAGCAATGCTGCAAGGGGAATCGTTATTGTACAAAGAACTGTCTTGTGACAGGTTCTTACCTGATTAGTTGTTCTCCGGACGGAGTTCGCGTACGGTTACGGCAGTCTGCCACATCTCGCTCTCGCGCAGAGCCTTCAGCTCAGCGTTCAACTTCTCGCGATAGTCGGGCTTCGAGTTGCTGTCGATGGAGATTTGTGCCTCGTTGCCGGACTTCACGCTCTGGTACAGTTTCTGCATGACCGGCTTGATGGCATCATGGAACGGACCCATCCAGTCGAGGGCACCGCGCTGTGCCGTGGTGGAGCAGTTTGCGTACATCCAGTCCATACCGTTCTTAGCGAACAACGGCATCAACGACTGTGTCAGCTCTTCTACGGTCTCGTTGAAAGCCTCGGAAGGAGTATGTCCGTTCTCACGGAGTGTCTCATACTGAGCCAGCAACAGTCCCTGAATGGCACCCATCAATGAACCACGCTCACCGGTCAGGTCGGACGTAGCCTCACGGATGAAGGTGGTCTCGAACAGGTAGCCGGATCCGATGCCGATACCCAGAGCCAAGGTGCGTTCCATAGCGCGACCCGTAGCATCCTGGTAAACGGCGTATGAAGAGTTCAAGCCACGGCCTTCGAGGAACATCGAGCGCAAGGAAGTACCCGAACCTTTAGGAGCGACCATGATGACATCGATGTCCTTGGGAGGAACCACTCCGGTGCGGTCGTTCCAAGTGATGGCGAAGCCGTGAGAGAAATAGAGTGCCTTACCAGCCGTGAGATACGGTTTGATGGTAGGCCACACTGACATTACAGCTGCATCAGAAAGAAGACACATGATGATGGTACCTCTTTGGCAAGCCTCTTCGATGCTGAACAAAGTCTGTCCCGGAACCCATCCGTCAGCGACAGCCTTGTCATACGTTTTGCCCTGACGCTGACCCACGATAACGTTGAAGCCGTTGTCACGCAGGTTTTGCGACTGTCCGGGACCCTGTACGCCATAACCGATGACGGCGATGGTCTCATCTTTCAATACCTCAAGAGCCTTTTCCAAAGGAAACTCTTCACGGGTCATCACATTCTCGATGACACCGCCAAAATTCATTTTTGCCATTTTAATTAAATGTTTTAGCGACCGGGCTCGTCCATCGCGCGCTGCCTCAACGAGGCGGACACGGCGTGCGAGCCGCAGTCATTATTGTTAGTAAATTATTCAAATATCACTTTTGAGCGGCAAACGGCTTCCGCACCGTTGCGTATCTCTATGTTGTATTCGTTCGCTCCGGCAGCCTCTTGGTAGAACAACAGCGTGTCACCATAGTAGCTTTCGGCGATGTAGGCAATCTCGAACCGCTTCACCCGCTGGTTGCGGAACGTGTCAAGAGCGAAGAGGTCGAGGATGTGTTCAATGTACTTCACGCTGTTGACGTGACCGTTGATGTCAATGTCGCTATAGCGGGTCTGCAGCTCGCGCACGGCATGGTCAACCTGCACCTTCACGCGTCCCGGTCGTTCGATGGGACAGGGACGGTCGCAGATGTAATCGTTAATCTGCCCGTTGTGCAGTGTCAGCAGGTCTGCCGGCTTGCGTGTCTCCACGTTAATCATCGCCCAGATGCTGCGTGCGTAGCCCAGCGTCTCGCCCTCCTCGGTGATGACCTCAAAGTTGCGGTCGGTGAAGAGGCGGTAAACGTTCTCCACCCACGTATAGATGCGGTAACGCTCATATTGGCGCGGCATGCGCTTCATCTCGATGGCTAGGCGCGAGAGCACCCACGTGTAGTGGTTCTCGTTGAGCTCCGTGATGCCGAAGCCGCGGCTCTCGGAGTGAGCGTCGGCGCAGTTGAGCAACTCGTTGCCCAGCACACCCAACGTCAGGTTTCCGGCAAAGTCCAGATGAAAGGACTCAGCCTCGTAAGAGCAGTAACTAACCTTGTTGTCTACGTTTTCCATCGTTCGGTTATTTGTTTTCTTCATGTTTCAGTTCGCGGCCGTTGAGGAACTCACTCACGCGCTCCACGCAACTCTTCGTGATGGCGATGCGGCCCGAGCGGACAAACTGCAGGAGGCAGTTCATGCCTTGCAGCTCGTTGTAGAGCGACGTGATTTCCTCGCTCATGCCGGACTTCTCCACGATGCAGTAGACGGGGTTCACCTCCACGATGCGCGCATTGTGTTGACGAATCACCTTCGAGGCTTGCGGAGTCTGCTGAAACTCGACTGTAGAGAGTTTGTAGAGCGCCACTTCGTGATGGAAGATTTCGTCGTCCACAAAGTAGTGCGCCTGGATGACCTCCACCTTTTTCTCTATCTGCTTCACCACATTCTCCATACTTTCCCCGTCGCTCCACGCCGTGATGGTGTACTTGTGTACCCCGTTGATGGACGAGGCGGAGACGTTGAGGCTTTCGATGTTGATTTGCCTACGGGTGAAGACGGCGGTAATCTGGTTGAGCAGACCGGCGATGTTTTCCGAGTAGACAATCAACGTGTATAATGTTTTCTCCATATTTCCTAACTTAACATTCCAACAACATTTCGTTCACTGAGCCTCCCGGAGGCGTCATTGGCAGGACGTTGCCCTCTTCGATGACACCCACCTCCAACAGGTAGGGTCCGGGGGTGGCGAGCATCTTGTCGATGGCCTGTTTGAGCTCGTCCCTGCGGAACACGCGTTGGCTGGGGATATGGTAAGCCGTGGCTATCTGCACGTAGTCGGGGTTCATCATCGGCGTGAACGAGTAACGGTGGTGGAAGAACATGGCCTGCCACTGACGCACGTTGCCAAGGAAATTGTTGTTCAGCACGATAATCTTCACCGGGGCTTCCTGTTCCATCACCGTTCCCAGTTCGTGGATGCTCATCTGCAATCCGCCGTCGCCCATGAAGGCACAGACAGTGCGGTCGGGCGCGCCAAAGGTGGCCCCGATGGCTGCCGGCAAGCCGAAGCCCATGGTTCCCAGTCCGCCGGAGGTGACGATGCTACGCTTCTTGCTGTAGCGGAAGTAGCGGGCGGACATCATCTGGTTCTGTCCCACGTCAGTCACCAAGACAGCTTCATGCCGGGTAGCTTCGCTCACGGCGCGCACCACTTCGCCCATGCGTAGCGGTCCGGCCTTGGGGTGTATTTCTTTCTCGATGACCTCGCGCGACTCTGTCTCCTCGTAGGAACGGAAACTGTCAATCCACTCCGTGTGCTTGGCGGGCTGAACGAGTTCAGTCAGCTGGCGCAAGGTTTCCTTGCAGTCGCCCAGCACGGCCACGTCCACTTTCACGTTCTTGTTTATCTCGGAGGGGTCAATGTCCATGTGGATAATCTTCGCCTGTTTGGCGTAGGTCGCCAAGTTGCCGGTGACACGGTCGTCGAAACGCATGCCCACGGCGATGATGACATCACTCTCGTTGGTCTTCACGTTAGGGCCAAGGTTTCCGTGCATGCCCAGCATGCCTTTGTTCAGTCTGTGGCCGGAGGGGATGGCGGAGAGTCCCAGCAGCGTACAGCCGCAAGGCAGGTCGGCCTTCTCCACGAAGCGCGTCAGTTCCTCTTGTGCGCCGCCCAGTTCCACGCCTTGTCCCACCAATACCAAGGGTCGTTTGGAAGCGTTTATCAAGGCCGCCGCATCGGCAAGTGACTGGCTGTCGGTGTCGGGCACGGGCACGTAGCTGCGTATAAAGTCGATGTCCACGGGTCGGTAGGCTATCCGCTCCACCTGCGCGTTCTTGGCGAAGTCCAGCACCACGGGGCCTGGCCGTCCGCTCTTGGCGATGTAGAAAGCGCGCGCCACAGCCCAAGCCACGTCTTCGGCACGGCGTATCTGGTAACTCCATTTGGAGATTGGTTGCGTGATGCCTACCAAGTCCACTTCCTGAAAAGCGTCGCTGCCAAGGAAAGCCGTGCCCACCTGTCCGGCAATCACCACCATCGGGGTGCTGTCAATCATCGCGTCGGCAACGCCGGTGATGGTGTTTGTAGCTCCCGGTCCGCTGGTCACCAGGCAGACACCCACCTTGCCTGACACGCGGGCAAAGCCTTCGGCAGCGTGCGCCGCACCCTGTTCATGACGCACGAGGATGTGGTTCAGCGTCCGTTTGTGGTCGTACAAGGCATCGAACACGGGCATGATGGAACCTCCGGGATAGCCGAAGATGGTCTTCACGCCCTGGCGTTCCAGCGAACGCATCAGTGCCTCCGCACCACTTATTGTCTCTTCGTTACTCATATTTTGTATATAAAGTAAAAGTATGCTTAGTCGATAATTCTCACGCCACCCTTGTCGGCGGAGCTAACCATGCTGGCGTAGGCACGCAGGCTCTTCGATACCTTACGGTCGCGCGTGACGGGTGTCATGGGGCGAGCGGCCAGTTCGGCATCGCTCAGCTTCACGTTGATGGAGCGGTTGGGGATGTCAATCTCGATGATGTCACCATCCACAATCTTACCGATGTTGCCCCCCGAGGCGGCCTCCGGAGAGATGTGTCCGATGCTCAGTCCGGACGTACCGCCGCTGAAGCGTCCGTCGGTGATGAGCGCGCACGCCTTGCCGAGGTGTTTCGATTTGATATAGGATGTCGGGTAGAGCATCTCCTGCATGCCCGGTCCGCCCTTCGGTCCTTCGTGCGTGATGACTACCACGTCGCCTGCCACCACTTTGCCTCCGAGGATTCCGTCGCAGGCGGCCTCCTGCGAGTCGAACACTTTGGCAGGTCCGGTGAACTTCCAGATGCTCTCGTCCACGCCGGCTGTCTTCACTACGCAGCCGTCTTGCGCGATGTTGCCTTTGAGCACCGCCAGTCCGCCGTCCTTGGAATAGGCGTGTTGCAGGTCGCGGATGCAACCTTCGGTGCGGTCGGTGTCGAGCGAATCGAAGCGCATCGCCTGCGAACCGAGTTTGATGTTGAAGTGTCCGGCGGAGGCACTGGTGTAGACGCGCGTCGCCTCAGCGTCCACGTCGGCCTTGTCGATGTCGAACTTGTCGATGGCCTGACCCAACGTCATCCCGTCCACACGTTTGGCGGCGGTGTCGATGAGGTTGCCTTTGGCAAGCTCACCCATGATGTTCAGGATTCCGCCGGCGCGGTTGACATCCTGCACGTGGTACTTCTGCGTATTGGGAGCCACCTTGCAGAGGCAAGGCACTTTGCGCGAGAGCGCATCGATGTCGTCCATGGTGAAGTTCACCTCCGCCTCGTGGGCGATGGCCAGCAGGTGGAGCACCGTGTTGGTAGATCCTCCCATGGCGATGTCCAGCGTCATGGCGTTGAGGAAAGCCTCACGAGTGGCGATGCTGCGCGGCAGAACGCTCTCATCACCCTCTTCGTAATATCGGTAGACGTTCTTCACGATAAGCGCGGCGGCATCCTTGAAGAGTTGCGTGCGGTTGACGTGTGTCGCCACGATAGTCCCGTTGCCGGGCAGTGCCAGTCCGATGGCCTCGTTGAGGCAGTTCATGGAGTTGGCGGTGAACATGCCCGAGCAGCATCCGCAACCCGGACAGGCGTTCTCTTCTATCTTGGCCACCTCCTCGTCGCTCACGGTCGAGTCGGCGGATTTTATCATTGCGTCGATGAGGTCCAGATGTTGTCCGTTCCACTCACCTGCTTCCATCGGTCCGCCGGAAACGAACACGGTGGGGATATTAAGCCGCATGGCGGCCATCAGCATTCCCGGTGTAATCTTGTCGCAATTACTGATGCAGACCATGGCATCGGCCTTGTGGGCGTTGACCATGTACTCCACGCTGTCGGCGATGATGTCGCGCGAGGGCAGCGAGTAGAGCATTCCGTCATGTCCCATGGCGATTCCGTCGTCGATGGCGATGGTATTGAACTCGGCGGCGAAGCATCCCAACTTCTCTATCTCCGCCTTCACCAGTTGACCGATTTCATGGAGATGGGTGTGGCCGGGGACGAACTGCGTAAACGAGTTCACGATGGCTACGATAGGTTTCCCCATCTGTTCCTTTTTCATTCCGTTGGCTACCCAAAGGGCGCGGGCTCCGGCCATTCGACGACCTTGCGTACTGATGGCACTGCGTAATTGATTCTTCATACTCTATTCCTTCAAACTAAAAAAGCCTTTCTCACAATACGTTGAGAAAGGCTTCAAATATTTTCTTTACTATAAATACATGCACTAACCTTTCTCACGCTTTGGATAGAATGACCACGACGTGAATAATTTGCAAAGCTGCTAGGTTAATGACTGTATTGTTAATCATACGACTCTTACGTTTTATGGCTGCAAAGGTAGCGACTTTTTCATTACCTCCAAACGAAACGAATAGTTTTTTCATCCAAAAATAGAATATTTGAAAGAATAGCTTGAACAAAATCGTAATATTATTAGTTGCACCAAGCCTTCTACAATCCGGCACAGCCAACGCAGTGCTCAACCTGTCAGCGGTTTACGTTGGCCGAAAGGCTGCTCTTCGTTCCGAACGAACAGGACAGGACTGGGCAAGAGAAGCCTCGCCAAGTTACGCGTCAAGTTAAAATAATCAAGCAGGTTTGTTATTTTGCTCCCGATTTGCATTATCTTTGCCCCACTTAATTCATTCTTTAAACAATTAGACACTTTATGGAAAATCCTGTAAACAACTACATAGCCGCGAGCTACGAACTCTACGTCACCGAGGACGGAAAGAGGAGCCTGATGGAGAAAGCCCCCGCCGTACGTCCGTTCTTCTTTATCTCCGGCATGGGCATGGCGCTCGAATACTTCGAGAACCGACTCATGAACCTGAAACCGGGCGAGAAGTTCGACTTCACCATTCCCGTGGCAGAGGCATACGGCGAACCCGACAACGCCTACGTGATGGACTTGCCGCGCAACATCTTCGAGATTGACGGCAAGTTCGACTCCGACCGCATCTACGAGGGCAACGTGGTGCCGATGATCAACTCCGACGGCATACGCATGCAAGGCACCGTGGTGGCAGTGAAAGCCGACACCGTGGTGATGGACTTCAACCACCCGCTGGCAGGCAAGGACCTGACCTTCACGGGCGAGGTGTTGGAGAACCGCCCCGCTACCAACGAGGAGATTCAGCATATGGCCAACATGCTTAGCGGCGGAGGAGGCTGCGGAGGTTGTGGTGGAGGAGATTGCGGAGGCAACTGCGGCGGAGGAGGCTGCGGAGGCTGCCACTAACCGCGAAACGTTTTTATTTCAATCTTAACTAAGAGCAGCCATTATGTTCAACAATACCTTCGGAAACATCTTCCGCCTCACCACTTTCGGTGAGTCGCACGGCGTGGCCATCGGCGGTGTCGTCGACGGGTTTCCCGCCGGCATCCGGGTGGACACGGACTTCGTGCAACAAGAGCTGGCACGGCGCAAACCCGGACAGAGCAAACTCACCACCGACCGCAAGGAGGAAGACCGGGTGGAGTTCCTCTCCGGCATCTTCGAGGGTGTCTCCACCGGTACGCCCATCGGCTTCACGGTGCGCAACACCAACCAACACTCCGGTGACTACGAGAACCTGCGCTCGCTCTACCGCCCTTCGCACGCGGACTTCACCTATCAGCAGAAGTACGGCCTGCGCGACCATCGGGGCGGCGGACGTTCCTCGGCCCGCGAGACCATCTCCCGCTGCGTGGGAGGCGCGTTGGCCAAGCTCGCCCTAAAGCAGCTCGGCGTGGAACTCTACGCCTACACGTCACAGGTAGGTGACATCAGCCTCCAGCGCGACTATCGCCTCTACGACCCGTCGCTCATCGAGACCAATGCCGTCCGTTGCCCCGACGCGGAGAAAGCGGCTGCCATGGAAGAGCTGATAACCGCCGTCAAGCGCGAGGGCGACACCGTTGGCGGTGTCATCACCGGTGTCATCCGCCACTGCCCCGTGGGACTGGGCGAACCCGTCTTCGGCAAGCTCCACGCCGCCTTGGGCAACGCGATGCTCAGCATCAACGCCGTCAAGGGATTCGAGTATGGCGAGGGTTTCGAGGGGGCTTCGAGGCGCGGCTCCGAACAAAACGACCTCTTCCGCATGGAGGAGGGACGGGTCACCACCCGTACCAACCACTCGGGAGGCATCCAGGGAGGCATCAGCAACGGGCAGGACATCTACTTCCGCGTCGCCTTCAAGCCCGTGCCCACACTGCTCACCGAGCAACCTACGGTCAACGTCAACGGCGAGGAGACCACGGTGAAAGCCCGTGGCCGTCACGACCCGTGCGTGCTGCCGCGCGCCGTGCCTATCGTAGAGGCTATGGCAGCCATGGTTTTGCTCGACTACTATCTGCTGAACAAGACCACGAGACTCTGAACACACGCACGAGAAACTACCAATAACCTAATACCATCATAGTACTATGGACATCAAACAATACATCCTTCAGAACGAGTCTCGTTTCATGGACGAGCTCTTCAGCCTCATACGCATCCCCAGTGTCAGTGCCCTGCCCGAGCACAAAGCGGACATGACGGCCTGTGCCGAACGTTGGAAAGAATTGCTTTTGGCGGCAGGGGCAGACCGTGCGGAGGTGATGCCCTCCGAGGGTAATCCGCTCGTCTACGCCGAAAAGCTCACTGACCCGAAAGCCTCCACCATCCTCATCTACGCCCACTACGACGTGATGCCCGCCGAGCCGCTTGAACAGTGGCAAAGCGAACCCTTCGAACCCGTCATCCGCGACGGGCGCATCTACGCCCGCGGAGCCGACGACGACAAAGGACAGGCTTTCGTGCAGGTGAAAGCCTTTGAGTACGCCGTCCGCGAGGGAACGCTGAAGCACAACGTGAAATTCATCTTCGAAGGCGAGGAGGAAATCGGATCGCCCAGCCTCAACACCTTCATCCACAAACATAAGGAGCTATTGCGGTCGGATGTCATCATCGTCTCCGACACCAGCATGCTGGGGGCAGAGCTGCCGTCGCTCACCACCGGTCTGCGCGGACTGGCCTACTGGCAGATTGAGGTCACGGGACCCAACCGAGACCTTCACTCGGGTCACTTCGGCGGTGCCGTGGCCAACCCCATCAACACGCTATGCAAGATGCTGGCGCAGGTGACCGATGCCGACGGGCGCATCACCATCCCGCACTTCTACGATGCGGTGGAGGCCGTACCCGATGCCGAGCGGGCCATGATAGCGCAAATCCCCTTTGACGAAGAGGCTTACAAGGCTGCCATCGGCGTGGAGGAGCTTGAGGGCGAAACGGGCTACTCCACCTTGGAGCGCAACAGCTGCCGTCCCTCGTTCGACGTGTGCGGCATCTGGGGAGGCTACACGGGCGAAGGCTCCAAGACCGTCATCCCCAGCAAGGCATACGCCAAGGTATCCTGCCGTCTGGTGCCCCATCAGCGTCACGAGGAGATTTCCGCCCTCTTTGCGGACTACATCCAATCCATCGCACCGCGGTCGGTGAAGGTCACCGTCACCCCGATGCACGGAGGCGAGGGCTACGTCTGTCCCATCGACCTCCCCGCCTACCGGGCAGCCGAAGCGGGCTTCTCCAAGGCTTTCGGCAAGCGACCGCTGGCCGTGCGCCGCGGAGGCAGCATCCCCATCATTGCGGACTTCGAGCAAATCCTCGGCGTGAAGACCGTCCTCATGGGCTTTGGTCTGGAGAGCGATGCCATCCATTCGCCCAACGAGAACTTCCGTCTCGACATCTTCCGTCGAGGCATCGAGGCCGTAGCGGAGGTTCTCCGGACGGAGTTCTAAGGCGGAGCGGAATCGGTTCACCGAGTATTGCAACAACTACGGTTCCGCCGGGGTCGAACAGGTGAACCGTCCCCCAAAACGAGACTGACGCAGCCAGGGTTTCAAGCGATGCCGGGGCAATAAAAAACGTAAGTACTTTCATGAGCCAACGTAAGTACTTACGTGAGCCATCGTAAGTACTTTCATCGGGCAACGTAAGTACTTACGTGGACACACGTAAGGTGTATGGGTTTTCGGACCGACCCGGAATCTTGACGCTTTTTGTTCGTCCAAACGAAACGTTCTGACGGAAGTGCTTGGGTACTAAGAAAAGTTTTCATACTTTTGCAACATCTACAAGAAAAGAAAAAAGAGCATGAACATCTTAGAGCTAAGCGAACAGGAAATCGTCAGACGGAACAGTCTGAACGAGCTCAAGGCAATGGGCATCGAGCCCTACCCCGCCGCAGAATATGTAACGAACGCATTCTCCACCGACATAAAGAACGAATTCGACGAAAACGCCGAACCACGGCAAGTGTCCGTGGCGGGACGCATGATGAGCCGGCGCATTATGGGCAAGGCATCGTTCATCGAGCTGCAGGACTCCAAAGGCAGGATACAGGTCTACATCACGCGTGACGACATCTGTCCGGAGGAGAACAAAGACCTCTATACGACCGTCTTCAAACGCCTGCTCGACCTGGGCGACTTCATCGGCATCGAAGGTTTCGTCTTCAAGACGCAGATGGGCGAAATCAGCATCCATGCCAAGAAGCTGACCGTACTCTCCAAGAGCCTCAAGCCGCTGCCCATCGTCGGCGTGGCCTACGACAAGTTTGAAGACCCCGAGCTGCGCTACCGCCAACGCTACGTGGACTTGGTGGTGAACGACGGCGTGAAGGACATCTTCCTCAAGCGGGCCACCATCATCAAGACCCTGCGCGCCGCACTCGACGAGGCGGGCTACACGGAGGTGGAGACACCCATCCTGCAGTCTATCCCCGGAGGAGCCAGCGCACGGCCATTCATCACCCACCACAACTCGCTGGACATCGACCTCTACCTGCGTATCGCCACGGAGCTCTACCTGAAACGCCTCATCGTGGGCGGATTCGAGGGAGTATACGAAATCGGCAAGAACTTCCGCAACGAGGGCATGGACCGCACGCACAACCCGGAGTTCACCTGCATGGAGCTCTACGTGCAGTACAAGGACTACAACTGGATGATGAGTTTCACGGAGAGGTTGCTCGAACGCATCTGCATCGCCGTCAACGGTTGCAGCGAGAGCGTGATTGACGGCAAAACCATCAGCTTCAAGGCACCGTTCCGCCGACTGCCTATCCTCGATGCCATCAAGGAGAAGACAGGCTACGACCTGGAGGGCAAGAGCGAAGAGGAAATCCGTGAAATCTGCAAGAAGCTGAACATGGAGATTGACGATACGATGGGCAAGGGAAAACTCATCGACGAGATATTCGGAGAGTTCTGCGAGGGGACTTACATCCAGCCGACCTTCATCACCGACTATCCGGTGGAGATGAGCCCTCTGACCAAGATGCACCGCAGCAAACCGGGACTGACGGAACGCTTCGAGCTGATGGTCAACGGCAAGGAACTGGCCAACGCCTATAGCGAGCTGAACGACCCCATCGATCAGGAGGAACGCTTCAAGGAGCAGCTCCGGCTGAGCGAGAAGGGCGACGACGAGGCGATGTTCATCGACCAGGATTTCCTGCGCGCCCTGCAGTTCGGCATGCCGCCCACATCGGGCATCGGCATCGGCATCGACCGTCTGGTGATGCTGATGACCGGACAGAGCACCATCCAGGAAGTACTCTTCTTCCCGCAGATGCGTCCGGAGAAAGTAGCGCCGAAAGACCCCGTGGCAAAATACGTTGAACTGGGAGTGCCCGAAGAGTGGGTACCATTAATCCAGAAAGCCGGCTACAACACGGTGGCGGACATGAAGGAGGTGAACCCGCAGAAACTCCACATGGACATTTGCGGCGTGAACAAGAAATACAAACTGGAACTGGCCAACCCCACGGTGGATGCCGTGGCGGAGTGGATTAGCAAAATCTAAGGTATGGCACCGAAACTACCGGCCGGTAAAGTGGCGATTATGGGCGGCGGCAGCTGGGCGACGGCTATCGCCAAGATTATGCTGACCCAGGAGGAGACCATCAACTGGTATATGCGCCGCGACGACCGCATCGAGGACTTCAAGCGGCTGGGACACAACCCCGCCTACTTGACCGGTGTCAGGTTCGACGTGAAGCGCATCAACTTCTCGTCGGACATCAACCGGACGGTGCGCGACTCGGACATCCTCATCTTCGTCACCCCGTCGCCCTACCTGAAGAGCCACCTGAAGAAACTGAAAACGAAGATAACGGACAAGTTCGTCATCACCGCCATCAAAGGCATCGTGCCGGACGAGAACCTCATCGTCTCCAGCTACTTCAACCAAATGTACAATGTGCCGAAGGAGAACCTCGCCGTCTTGGCCGGACCGTGCCACGCCGAGGAGGTGGCGCTCGAACGCCTCTCCTACCTCACCGTCGGCTGCAGCGACATCCGGAAAGCGCAGCTTCTGGCGGACAAGATGAAGAGCGACTACATCAAGACCTCGGTGAGCCACGACGTGGAAGGCATCGAGTACGCATCGGTGCTGAAGAACGTCTACGCCATCGCCGCCGGCATCTGTAGCGGACTGAAGTACGGCGACAACTTCCAGGCGGTGCTCATGTCCAACGCCATACAGGAGATGAACCGCTTCCTCAACACGGTGCATCCGCAAGAACGTACGGTGGCAGACTCCGCCTACTTGGGCGACCTGCTGGTGACGAGCTACTCCAACTTCAGCCGCAACCGCGTCTTCGGTACGATGATTGGCAAGGGCTACTCGGTAAAGAGCGCACAGGTGGAGATGGAGATGATTGCCGAGGGCTACTTCGGCACCAAGTGCATCAAGGAAATCAACCGCCACCTGCACGTCAACATGCCCATCATGGATGCCGTCTACAACATACTCTATGAGCGCATCTCGCCCATGATTGAGATTAAACTGCTAACAGATTCACTCAGATAAAACTTTTAATCACAAAAGCCATGACAAATATTACTTTAAACATCGAGAAAGCCAAAGGGTTTGTCTCTGAAGAGAAAATCAAGGCTTACGAGCCTAAGGTGAAGTCCGCAATGGACATGCTTGAAAAAGGAACCGGTCAGGGAAACGATTTCCTGGGATGGCTTCATCTGCCCTCGTCCATCACGAAAGAGCATCTGGACGACCTGAAAGCAACGGCGAAAGTGCTGCGCGACAACTGCGAAGTGGTAATCGTAGCTGGCATCGGCGGCAGTTACCTCGGTGCAAAGGCGGTCATCGAAGCCCTGTCCGACAGCTTCCAGTGGCTGCGGAAGAACACGGGCAACCCCGTCATCATCTACGCCGGCAACAACATTAGCGAGGACTATCTGGCTGAGTTGACCGATTACCTGAAGGACAAAAAGTTCGGTGTGATAAACATCTCCAAGTCCGGCACGACGACCGAGACGGCCTTGGCGTTCCGCCTCTTGAAACGCCAATGCGAAGAACAGCGCGGCAAGGAGACGGCACGCAAGGTTATCGTAGCCATCACCGACGCACGCAAGGGAGCTGCCCGCGTCACCGCCGACAAGGAGGGCTACAAGACCTTCGTCATCCCCGACAATGTGGGCGGACGCTTCTCCGTACTGACTCCGGTAGGCTTGCTGCCTATCGCAGTGGCAGGCTTCGACATCACCGCCTTGGTTGAAGGCGCGAAAGTCATGGAGGCACAGACCGCCAGCGACGTGCCCTTCGCCGAGAACCCGTCGGCCGTTTACGCAGCGACACGCAACGCCCTCTACAACGAAGGCGGCAAGAAGATAGAAATCCTGGTGAACTTCCACCCGAAACTCCACTACGTATCCGAATGGTGGAAACAGCTCTACGGAGAGTCCGAGGGTAAGGAGAACAAGGGAATCTTCCCCGCATCGGTAGACTTCACCACCGACCTCCACTCCATGGGACAGTGGATTCAGGAGGGTGAACGTTCCATCTACGAGACGGTTATCTCCATCGCAAAGCCGAACCGCAAGCAGGAGGTGCCCTTCGATGAGGAGAATCTGGACGGTCTGAACTTCCTGGCCGGCAAGCGCGTGGACGAGGTGAACAAGATGGCCGAGCTGGGTACCCAGTTGGCTCACGTGGACGGCGGTGTGCCCAACATCCGCTTGATTGTTCCCGAGCTGAACGAGTACTACTTAGGTCAGCTGATTTACTTCTTCGAGAAGGGCTGCGGCATCAGCGGCTACATCCTCGGTGTGAATCCGTTTAACCAACCGGGTGTGGAGGCTTACAAGAAGAACATGTTCGCCCTGCTCAACAAACCGGGTTACGAAGCGGAGTCAAAAGCCATACAGGCACGCCTCTAAGTGAAAGACAGAACTAACCGAAAGTCCGGGAAACCTTATTTCTACCCTGAAAAGGCTTTCCGGACTTTGCTGTGCCTTGGCCTTTTGGTACACTTTTTGTAAGTTTTCAAGGGCTACGCTTCACCATATGACGGGGTCGTACGGCTTATGACAGAAGAAGCCGTTTAGTACGGAACTATACATTATTATATAAAAGAAACTACATTGATGAGACGAGTTGTTTTCTTTCTTACAGTCCTCTGTCTGCTGATGGGGATAGGGACGACGACACAGGCCGCGCCGCGCAAGAAGGTGGCCGTGGTGCTGAGCGGAGGCGGAGCGAAAGGTGCCGCGCACATCGGAGCGTTGAAGGTGATTGAGGAGGCAGGAATCCCCATCGACTACGTGGTGGGAACGAGCATGGGCTCCATCATCGGCGGCCTCTACGCCATTGGCTGCTCCACGGAGCAGATGGACAGTCTGATACGCTCGCAGGACTGGATTTACCTGTTGACCGACGGCACAGACCGCAAGGACGAGCTACTCGTGAACAAGCAGAAGTCGGAACAATATACGCTCTCCATCCCCTTCAAGAAAACGCCCAAGGACGCATTGACGGGCGGACTG
This sequence comes from Acutalibacteraceae bacterium, assembly GCA_963652075.1. GTDB lineage: Bacteria > Bacteroidota > Bacteroidia > Bacteroidales > Bacteroidaceae > Phocaeicola_A. The sequence goes on along the minus strand of CAVJRQ010000049.1, from coordinate 9,334 downwards.
GTGCAGGGACGCAACCTGGCACGCCTCTTCTCGCAGTTGACCAAGGGTTACCAGGATTCCATCAACTTCCGCAAACTGCCGACACCGTTCGCCTGCGTGTCGCACAACTTGGTGGACGGCAGCGAATACGTGTTCTACAGCGGCAAGCTGGCACTCGCCATGCGGGCGAGCATGTCCATCCCGGGTGTGTTCCAGCCGGTACGATGGAACGGTATGGTACTGGTGGACGGCGGACTGAGCAACAACTACCCCGTGGACATCGCCAAGAAGATGGGAGCGGACATCGTCATCGGTGTGGACGTGCAGCAGGAGCTGGCCAAGGCGGACAAGCTGAACACGGTGGTGGATGTGATGGGGCAGATAGTGGACTTGATGGTGCAAAACAAGTACAAGGAGAACGTGGCGGCGAGCGATGTCTACATCAAAGTGCCCGCCAACGACTATTCTGCGGCAAGTTTCAACAAGGCGGCCATCGACACGATGATTAACCGCGGCGAGCAGTCGACGCGCGCCCTGTGGGACAGCCTCCAACTGCTGAAGAAGAAAATCGGTGTTCCCAAGAACTACCAGGCCCGGCGCAACCAACCCATCACCGTGCCCGACGAAGAAAACATAACCATGGTGCCGGAGATTGACCCGGGAAAGAAACCCGCCAACAGCATCAACGTGGGCGTACGCTTCGATAACGAATCGTTGGCGGCGCTCATCTTCAACACAAACGTCTACCTGAACGAGAAGAAGTCGCGCAACCTGGCCCTCACCATCCGGTTGGGTCGACTGCTGCTCGGACGGCTCGACTACACCGTTCACCCGTTTAACACCAAGTGGGAAGTCAACACCGCCTACGAGCTGAGCTACAACGACCTGGACCTCTATCACAAGAGCAGGAAGATTTGCACCTACTCCTTCATTCACCACTTGGGCAACTTCAACATCTCGCGCGGCTGGCACGACATACGCTTCAGCCTCGGCATGAAATACGAGAACTTCCACTTCAAGGACTTCCTCCTGCCGGTGGGCTACTCCAACATCGAGGAGGTGGAGAACGAGAACTTCTTCGTCTACTACGGACAGATGCAGTTCGACTCTTACAACAAGCGCACCTACCCCACTTCGGGCATGAAGTGGAACATCAACGTTTCGGCCTACACCGACAACTTGGTGAAGTACAACGACAACCGCCCGGTGCCCATCCTCGCCCTGTCGTGGGAGGCCGCCATCCCGTTGCGCAACCGTACCACCCTGTTGCCGTGGGCCTGTAGCCGCACCATCTTCGCCAAGAACAACTCCTACTCGTTCCCGCTGATGAACGTCATCGGCGGCGACACGGCTGGCAAGTTCCTGCCCCAGCAGATGCCGTTCGTGGGCATCAACTACATGCAGCCGAGCAACGCCAACACCATCATCGGCGGCATGAAACTGCGGCAACGCGTCGGCAGCAACCAATACCTGACCGCGGCGGGCAACGTCGGGTTCCAGAAGAAAGGGACTACGTGGAACGGCATCTTCGCCAAGACCTTTTGGGGAGCGGGCGTTTCCTATGGCTACGACACCTTCCTCGGCCCGTTGGAAGCCACATTGTGTTACTCTAACATCACCAAGAAGCTGGGCTACTACGTCAGCCTGGGCTATAATTTCTAAGATTATGTTTGAAGAAGCGATAAAGAAATACCTGCAGCGGCACGGCTACGATGCCCTGCGGTTGCGAGCCGTACTGTTCGACATGGACGGCGTGTTGTTCAACTCCATGCCTTCCCATGCGCAAGCCTGGCACGACACCCTGGCTGCGTTCGGCCACAACCTCTCGTGCGAAGAGGCTTACCTGCACGAGGGGCGCACCGGTTCCTCCACCATCAACGTGGTCTATCAGCGCGAGTTAGGCAGAGATGCCACGGAGGAGGAAATAGAAGCTATCTACCAAGCGAAGACCGAGGCTTTCAACCGCTACCCGGAGGCGCAGCCGATGGCCGGCGCACGCGAGCTGATGGAAGCGATGAAGGCGGAAGGGCTCTTCTGCATGTTGGTGACGGGGTCGGGGCAGTCCACACTGATTGACCGGCTGAACAACAGCTACCCCGGCATCTTCCAACCCTCGCTCATGGTGACGGCCTTCGACGTGAAGTACGGCAAACCGAACCCGGAGCCCTATCTGATGGCATTACGGAAAGGCGGACTGAAACCCAACGAGGCCATCGTGGTGGAGAACGCCCCGTTAGGCGTGAGGGCAGGCGTAGGTGCCGGCATCTTCACCATAGCCGTCAACACCGGTCCGCTCCGCGACGAGGTACTACTGGACGAAGGCGCAAACCTCTTGTTCCCATCCATGCAAGCCCTGCGCGACAACTGGGAACAAATCAAAGCCGCCACGGACAACTGCCGGGGATAGGGAACGGAAGGTGTGGAGTCCAAGACCGGGTTCACTGGGACGGAACGGAAACGTGCCCTACCGATGTTCGGCGCGATAGCGGCTTGGCATGACACCGGCGTGCTTCTTGAAAAAGCGACCAAAGAAAGACTGGTCGGGGAAGTGCAGCTGCGAAGCGATTTGCTGCATGCTGAGGTCGGTGGACTCCAACAGGGCCTTTATCTCCAAGATGACGAACCGGTCGATAAACTCCTTGGGCGTGTGACCGCTCACCTTGTTGACAACGGACGAAAGGTAGCGCGGCGTGATGCAGAGCTTGTTCGCGTAAAACGACACCTCGCGCTGCTCGATGTAGTTGACGTGCACCAAGTCGAGGAAACGCTTGAAAATCATCTCCTGACGAGTTTGCTTAGGTTGTTCGGCACTGTCCGCGTCGCTCATGGCCTTGTCGTAGACATCCATGAGGAAACACTGCAGCAGATTCTTGAAGATGGGCAACCGGAACTTGTGCGCCTTGTTCCCGTAGAGCAAGCCGATGGACACCATGAAGTCCTGCACAATCTCCTTTCGGTAAGCGTCATACGTGAACACGGGATTGTTCTTCAGATAATCGAAGAAAGGAACGTCGAGACGGAACGAGGCCTCTTGAAACAAGGTCTGTGAACAGATAATCAGCGACAGGTCCAGCTCTTGGCTGACGTTCACACCGGAAACAATGCTGCCCGGTAAGATAACCACCAGCATCCCTTCGTGCGCCTCATACTCTTTCAAGTCAATCATCAAACTTCCGCTTCCCTTGTTGCAATAGAGAAGAAGAAAGTCGTAAAACTTCAACAGGTTATTGTCCGGACGCAGAATGTTCACATTCCCGTAGTAGAAGTCCTCATGCTTAGGCAGTCTAAATATTTCCATAACACTTCTTAAATAATCCACAAAAGTAAGACAATTATTATTAAAAGCAAGCGATGTGTTCCTATTTTGAACACCACAATATACAAATCCCCATGAAACTATGTTGCAAAACACATTATCTTTGCAACTCGAAAACCTGAAAAAGGTATTTAACGACTTCAATAGGGAGACAACAATAAAACAAAATGGTTATATCAATGAAAAAGAACCTCAACATTGCAGCACTTATGTTTTTGGCAAGCTGCAGCCTCATCACGGGGTGCAAGAACGCACCCCAGGCACAAGGTGCCGCCACGTACAAAACCATGAAGGTGGAAACCAGTGACCAAACGGTCAACACAAGCTACTCCGCCTCCATCCAGGGCCGACAGGACATCAACATCTATCCGCAAGTGTCGGGAACCATCACCAAGGTATGCATCACCGAAGGTGAAACGGTGAAGAAAGGACAGTCGCTGTTCGTCATCGACCAAGTTCCCTACCGCGCAGCCTTGAACACGGCCACCGCCAACGTGGAAGCCGCAAAGGCTGCCCTGAGCACGGCGAAGCTGAACTACGAGAGCCGCAAGGAGCTGTACAACAAAAAGGTGGTTTCGGCTTTTGACCTGAAGACGGCGGAGAACAGCTATCTGAGCGCCAAGGCTCAGCTGGCGCAGGCGGAGGCACAGGAAGTGAACGCACGCAACAACCTCTCCTACACCGAGGTGAAGAGCCCCGCCAACGGCGTGGCCGGCACAATCCCCTTCCGGGTGGGCGCACTGGTGAGCGCAAGCATCGCCAAACCGCTGACTACGGTATCGGACAACTCGGAGATGTATGTCTACTTCTCGATGAACGAAAACCAACGTCTGGAGCTGACCCGTCAGTACGGATCATTGGACAAGATGCTGGAGAACATGACAGAGGTGGAGCTACAGCTGAGCGACAACTCCATCTATCCGCTGAAAGGAAAGATTGAAAGCATCAGCGGCGTAATCGACCGCCAGACCGGTACGGTGACGGCACGCGCCGTGTTCGCCAACCCCGACCGTCTGCTCTGCAGCGGCGCTTCGGGCAACATCATCATTCCTTCGGTTTACAAGAACTGCATCGTCATTCCACAGGCGGCTACCGTCAGCATGCAGGACAAGATTCTGGCCTACAAGGTAGTGGACGGCAAGGCCGTTTCTTCACTGATTACCGTGGCTTCCGAGAACGACGGACAGAACTACATCGTCACCGACGGACTGGCTGCCGGTGAGGAAATCATAGCCGACGGAGCCGGACTGGTCCGTGAGGGCACTCAAGTGAAATAACGTCCGACGGCCATCCGCTGAACAAACAAATAAATACAGAAGAAAGAAATGAAAGGAAATATATTCATCAAACGTCCCGTGATGGCAATGTCCATCTCCATCCTTACCTTGGCAGTGGGACTTATCTCGCTCTTCAACCTGCCCGTGGAGCAATATCCGGACATCGCGCCGCCTACCGTGATGGTGAGCGCCACCTACACCGGTGCCGATGCCGACGCGGTGCAGAAGAGTGTCATCATGCCTCTCGAAGAGAGCATCAACGGTGTGGAGAACATGACCTACATGAGTTCCACAGCCACCAACTCAGGCTCGGCCACCATCCAGGTCTACTTCAAACAGGGTACCGACCCGGACATGGCCGCCGTCAACGTGCAGAACCGTGTGAGCAAGGCACAGGGTCTGTTGCCTTCGGAAGTAACGAAAATCGGTGTCACCACACAGAAACGTCAGACCAGCTTCCTGCAGATTGGCGCGTTGGTCAGCACGGACGGCACCTACGACGAGCACTTCCTCTCCAATTATCTCGACATCAACGTCATTCCGCAAATCAAGCGTATCGACGGTGTGGGCGACGTGATGGAGCTGGGCGACACCTACAGTATGCGTATCTGGCTGAAGCCGGACGTGATGGCACAGTACGGACTCGTTCCGTCGGACATCACCGCCATCCTGGGTGAGCAGAACATCGAGGCACCGACCGGTTCACTCGGTGAAAACTCCAACAACACGTTCCAGTACACGATGAAGTACAAAGGTCGTCTGGCGAGCATCGATGAGTTCAAGAATATGGTCATCCGTTCGGACGAGAGCGGCAACGTGCTCCGCGTGAAGGACGTGGCAGACGTGGAACTGGGAACACTCTCCTATAGCTTCCACAGCACACTGAACGGCAAGCCTTCGTGTACGTTCCTCTCGTTCCAGGTAGCCGGTGCCAATGCCACCAGCGTGAACGAGAAAATCAACGACTTGCTCGAAGAGCTGAGCAAAGACCTGCCCAAGGGCGTGGAGTTCGTGAAGATGATGAGTTCCAACGACTTCCTGTTCGAGTCTATCCACGAGGTGGTGAAGACCTTGATTATCGCCATCCTGTTGGTAATCCTGGTGGTTTACTTCTTCCTGCAGGACTTCAAGAGTACGCTGATTCCTTCAATATCCATTATTGTCTCCTTAGTCGGAACTTTCGCCTGCCTGATGATGGCCGGCTTCAGCATCAACATCCTTACGCTGTTCGCCTTGGTACTTGCCATCGGTACGGTGGTGGACGATGCCATTGTGGTGGTGGAAGCCGTGCAGGCGAAGTTCGACGTGGGATACAAATCCTCATACCTCGCCACGAAAGATGCCCTGAGCGACGTGACGATGGCCGTTATCTCGTGTACGTTCGTCTTCATGGCCGTGTTTATCCCGGTAACGTTCATGGGCGGTACCTCGGGCGTGTTCTACACCCAGTTCGGTATTACGATGGCCACCGCCGTAGGTCTTTCGTGTATCAACGCCTTGACCCTCTGTCCGGCTCTCTGCGCCATGATGATGCGTCCGTCTGACGGAACGAAAAGCGCCAAGAGCATCAACGGCCGCGTACGCGCTGCCTACAACGCCTCGTACAACGCCATGTTGGGCAAATACAAGAAAGGACTGATGTTCTTCATCCACCACCGTTGGATGGTGTGGACTTCGCTCGTGGCAGCCGTTGTGTTGTTGGTTTACCTGATGAGCACAACCCGAACCAGTTTGGTGCCGCAGGAAGACCAGGGTGTCTGCATGATTAACGTCAGCACGTCACCGGGAAGCGGACTGCAACAGACCAACAAGGTACTGGAGCGCGTGGACACGATTCTGAAGAACACCCCCGAGGTTGACAAATACACCAGCGTTGCCGGTTACGGACTGATTTCCGGACAGGGCGTTTCCTACGGTACACTCATCGTCCGCCTCAAGGACTGGAACGAGCGCAGCGGCAAGGAACACAGTTCGGATGCCGTCATCAAACGGCTCAACGCGCAATTCGCACAAATCAAGGAGGCGCAAATCTTTACCTTCCAGCCGGGTATGATTCCGGGCTACGGTATGGGTAACTCCATCGAGCTCCACTTGCAGGACAAGGCGGGCGGCGACAAGGCGACGTTCTACAACAACACCATGAAATTCCTCATGGCGCTGAACCAACGTCCGGAGGTTGCCATGGCCTACACCTCTTACGCCATGAACTTCCCCCAGTATTCCGTGGAAGTGGATGCCGCCAAATGCAAGCGTGCCGGTGTTTCCCCGTCCGACGTGCTCGCCGTGCTGGGAAGCTACTGCGGCGGTTCGTACGCCTCCAACTTCAACCAGTTCGGTAAGGTTTACCGTGTGATGATGCAGGCTTCGCCGAAATATCGTCTCGATGAGCAGTCGCTCAACAACCTCTATCTGCGCAACGGCAGCGAGATGGCTCCGCTGAGTCAGTTCGTCACGCTGAAGAAGACATTGGGAGCCGAGACCTCGACCCGCTTCAACCTGTTCAGCTCCATCAGCGCCAACGTGAGCGTGGCCGACGGATACTCTTCCGGTGAGGCGATGAAAGCCATCGACGAAGTGGCTTCGCAGACCCTGCCCAACGGATACGGTTATGACTACAGCGGCATCTCACGCGAGGAGTCGGAGAGCAGCGGTTCGTCCACCGTATTCATCTACGCGGTCTGCACGCTGTTGATTTACCTGATTCTGGCCTGCCTCTACGAGAGCTTCTTAGTGCCGTTCGCCGTCATCTTCTCCGTTCCGTTCGGATTGATGGGCAGCTTCCTGTTCGCCCGCTTCTTCGGGTTGGAGAACAACATCTACCTGCAGACCGGAGTCATCATGTTGATTGGTCTGTTGGCGAAGACGGCCATCCTGATTACGGAGTTCGCCATCGAGCGCCGCCGCAAGGGAATGGGCATCATCGAGTCGGCCTACACGGCTGCCCAGGTTCGTTTCCGTCCTATCTTGATGACCGTGTTGACCATGATCTTCGGTATGTTGCCGTTGATGTTCTCAACGGGTGCCGGAGCGAACGGTAACGGCGCGTTGGGAACCGGCGTTGTCGGAGGTTTGTTGGTCGGAACGTTGGCCCTCATCTTCGTGGTACCAGTGTTCTACATCGCCTTTGAGTTCCTGCAGGAGCGCATCCGTCCGGCTCTGAAAGAGGAGGCCGACGCACAGGTGATTGCCGAGCGCGAGAGAAGCAACGAAGAGAAGAGTGCATTTAAGGACAATAAAGAGTAAGTAAGATGAAAAAGATAATATGCCTTTTGTCAGCAGCCGCCATGTTGAGCGGCTGCGGCATCTACACCAAATACAAGCCGGCAACGGAGGTGCCCGACGGGCTCTTCGGCGAAGAGGTGAACGCCACGGACAGCGTGAACAGTCTGGGCAACCTCAGCTGGCGCGAGGTGTTCACCGACCCTCAACTGCAAAGCCTCATCGAAAAGGGACTGCAGAACAATACCAACCTGCTCACGGCACAACAGCGCGTGAAGGAGAGCGAAGCGACGTTGCTCTCGTCCAAACTGGCCTACCTGCCCTCGCTGGCACTCACTCCGCAAGGGACGGTAAGCAGTTACGACAAGGCTAAGGTCACACAGACCTACACGCTGCCCGTCACGGCAAGTTGGGAACTGGACATCTTCGGCCGCATCCGTAACGGCAAACGTCAGGCCCAAGCCTTGTTGGCTCAGAGCAAGGACTACGAGCAGGCCGTGAAGACGCAGCTGATAGCCAGCATCGCCAACACCTACTACACACTGCTGATGCTCGACGAGCAAATCCGCATCGCCGAGAGCACCGAACAGGTGTGGAAAGAGAGCGTGGAGAGCACACGGGCGTTGATGGATGCCGGCATGGCGACCGAGGCGGCCGTGGCACAGACGGAGGCTACCTACTACAGCATCCGCACCACCGTGCTCGACCTCCACGACCAGCTGAAGCAGACCGAGAACGCGCTCTGCAACGTGCTGGCAGAAGTGCCCCACACCATCGGGCGCGGCAAGCTGGAGAACCAAGTGTTGCCAGAGAGCTTCAGCGTGGGCGTTCCCTTGCAGCTGCTCTCCAACCGTCCCGACGTGCGCAATGCCGAACGTGGACTGGAGAGTGCCTTCTACGGTGTGAACCAAGCCCGCTCATCGTTCTACCCCTCCATCGTGCTGAGCGGTAGTGCCGGCTGGAGCAACAACTCCGGCATGGGCATCGTCAACCCCGGCAAGCTGTTGGCTTCGGCTGTGGGTTCACTCACCCAACCGCTGTTCAACAAAGGACAGAACATTGCGCAGTACAAGATTGCCAAAGCCAAACAGGAAGAGGCTCGCCTCAACTTCCAACAGACCGTGCTGAACGCCGGTGTGGAGGTGAACACCGCCTTGACAAGCTATCAGACAGCCAAGGAGAAATCCGAGGAATACGGGAAACAGGTGGAGTCGTTGGAGCGTGCCGTAGAGAGCACCGCCCTGTTGATGGAACACGGCAACACCACTTACCTGGAGGTGTTGACCGCCCGTCAGACCCTCCTCAACGCACAGCTGACGCAGGTGTCGAACCGCTTTGCCGAGATGCAGAGCGTAGTGACCATCTACCAAGCGCTGGGTGGCGGACAACAGTAAGAATGTGTAAGTATTAGTCTATAATTTAATGTGGAAAGGGGATGTGCCGGTGACGGTGCGTCCCTTTTTTGTATTCCCCAAAAAACGGGTCAGTCCGAAAACCGGGTGGTGATTATTCAGATAACCGACCATTGACCAACCGTTAACCA
>CAVJRQ010000048.1:20940-22138 GCA_963652075.1 Acutalibacteraceae bacterium | reverse complement strand
AATATCCACCGTACGCACCAACCTCTCGTCTATCTTGCTCTCCATGATTTCACGCCCCAGCTTCAGCATGGCGACCATGTCGCGAAGGTGTTTCAACATCTTCAGCCGCAACTCATCAGAGCAAACCACTTTGCTTCTGATTTCACGAGACACCTTATCCATCTCATTGGAGAGTTTGGTATATTCCTTCTTCAGACGTGCCTGTGCCTCACGGTGCGAGTCCAGTTCCTCCTTATCCAGCTTCAAATCCACTTGATACCCCTCGTACTCTCTCACAAGAGGGAAACATACAGCATCCCATTCAGAGAAATCACGGTAGTAGTTCTTGTTGGCAACACCGAAAGTCAACCAATTCGACAAGAAGAACGGCTTGGAGGGTTTCTTCGCCTTGGCTTCCATGTAACTTCCTCGCTTGGACTCCAAGGTGGAAGTGATGTCGTTAATCAGCGACGTATAGACATCGATGTTCTGAAGATGGTCGTTCATCTCCATGTCCAAGGCCTTCAACTGTTGGAGCAGACCTTTGCGTCGTTCCTCCAATGGGCGAATCGTCTCGTCGGCATACAGCCCGTCAAGCATCGCCTTCAGGTCTGAAGCCATCAGCTTCTCACCATACCGCAAGAATACGCTTGCCTTCGGAATGACCACATCGTTCAGTGTCTTGCAAATCACCATCAGTCGTCCCATGTCAGCCTTGATGCGGGTGGCATCGTGCTTCACACTGGTCCGGAACACCGACAAGTCCGACTTTAATTGGTTCGTATGCTCGCCAGCTTTCATATAGTGGTCAAGCATCGTCAAGCCTGCCATCGCCAGCCCCAGAGACTTATTGCCGTTCGATAAGGATTTATAAGCCCGCATTGAACCCTCCAAAGAAGTGCGGAAGCTGTCCGATATTTCTCCCATCAAGGTGGCGCACTTGTCCGTCAACTTGTTGTATTCCAGCTCCACATACTTCAACATCCCGTCCACGTCCAGCCACTCGATGCGCTTGAAGTCGAACAAGTCTGGAGAGACCATCTTGATGGAATCACCGTAGATGTCTATCAGTTTCAGGGCATAGTCACGATAGGTCGTGCCAATGTCCGTACGCAAAGAAGTGAAGTCTTCGATGTTTCCCCGAACACTGTCTTCGGCATAGTGGTAAGCCTCCACCATCTTGGTATATTTGTCGAACATGGAAGAAGCCTGAGACCTC
>CAVJRQ010000048.1:0-20930 GCA_963652075.1 Acutalibacteraceae bacterium | reverse complement strand
CCTCACCTCCTTCACCCCATTCGTACCCATCAGCACATCTGCCAACTTGGATGCGCCTTTGGCAAGGACAAGGTTGAGATTCTGTTCCACCTCATTGCTCAACATGTCCAGGGCGGACGAGGAGTGCGCCAGTTCAGTCTTCGCCATTTTCAAAGCCTTCTCCTTCTCGCCTTGCTCCAAGCTGTCATTCAACTTGTATTCTTCCACAAGGGTGGTACGGGAATTATTGGAAACAAAAGCGGCGGCGATGTTGCCGTCCTCGCGGAAGAACCTGTAGGCTTCGAACACCAACTTGCTCACCTCCGATGAATCGGAAGTAATGCCATATTTCTTTAAATCAAAAGCCAGGTCTGCACGGAGATATGCCTTGTTCTCCTTGCAGAGTTCATCCGCAATCGCCTTGATTGCCTGATACACCTCTTGAGAATTAACCGTTTTGTCCATACTATTATACTTTTTTGTTTTGCAAAGTAACTATGCCGTTGCGTCAAAAGGTATCATAGCAGATGCAAGCCACCAGTAAACCCCATATTGCAGAATCCACCGATGGCTTACCCGTCTATTCTATTTAGCGACATTCTTATTCAATCAAACCATTCCGATGCCTTTGCCTTGGCTGCCGCCACCACTTCGCGATCCGAACAACATGCAAGCATTGATACGGCAGCAGTAAGAACACTGGCATCATCGACAAACCCACCAGGCAGAACGTCCGGAATCAAATCAATTGGAGAAATAAAATATCCTAAAGCACCAATTATTATCGCCATCTGTTCTTTACTTGCTTTGCCTAAGGCCATGGAATAATAAAGCTTCAGAATATTAACCACTACGTCATAGCCAACCTTCTTTGCAAATTTGGCTAACTTATTCCACAACTTAGGCTCAGAATAGTCGCCTTTATACTTACTCGTATCCATAGAATAATGTTTTATTATGTAGATTGAATGTTCTGTACTCTTTCAGTCCAACCTCTTGAATTCAAAATCATTCGCATTGCACAATGCTTTCTTGTAGTCGAAAGCATAAATACGCATGTATGCCTCCTGCACTTCCTTGGCTCCATTGTAGAATGGAGTGGTGGTGTGTTGCTGGGTCGTTACCGTCACCACCATGTCCGGGGTGAGGACTGTACCGTTGGCGCGTTTGATGCGTTTGGGTTTCACTTGAAATACCTTACTCATAGTCGTTTAGATTTAATTTGTTTTTCCATGTTACCGTTAGGTAGCATTTTGTTTGGCAATATTCGGCATAATCTTTAAACCACACAAGTCCATAATAGTTCATATGCAAAAATAGCGTAAGGCGGACGGAAGTAACCACCAAAATATCTCTATCACATTTGAGAATGATGACAGAGCATCAAGAAAAAGTGCTTTTATAAAGTTCCGAGCAGCAAGGAACTATCAACGATTTATCCAATTTTCGATTTCAATACCTTCAATCCTTCCGAGATGCTTTAAATTTTCTGTTACAAGAACATATTTATGAGTTAAGGCAGTTGCCCCTATCATTAAGTCAAAATCATCAATAGACATACCAATCCTGCGAAGTCTAACCTTCTCGCGAGCATAAGTAGGCACAACGTCATCAATTCCCATAATGTCAACATTATCACAAAATGTGTTCAAAACATTCAGATTATGTTCTACCTCAACACCTCCATTCTCTATGCCGAAATAAAGCTCAGCATAGGTCAGGATTGAGATATGACAATTACACAATCCTATTTCTTGAAGACGCTGCCGAACCCCATACTTACCACGAAACAAAAATGCGCAAATATTGGTATCCAAGAGATATTGCTTCATTCGCTTAATATTTTCAACAGGTCATTATCGTCCTTGTTAACTCTACTTGTATAAATGTCATTTACCATAGTATCTGCATCACGAGAATCTATCCACTGCCCACAAACAGCATCTAACACAGCATCTGTATTGTCAATGGTTTCAGCTGCACCAACAGCAGGAGCAATTGAAAAATCAAACAAGCCCGCTAACCTGCGCTTCACCTCGTTCAGCAAAGCCACATCATTGATAGCAAGAATATCCCTTGCCAACAAAACCTTTTCTCCATTCAACGCAGCTGTATTCATAACCAAATATTTATATTGAGCAGTTGCAAACATAAAGAAAGCTTTGGAAACCGCAAAAGTTTTCCGAAGCTTTCTTTGATTTTATCTCAAAAAGCTTTGTATCACCCGATACCAATAGTCCCAGGAATAGCCTACGGAAGGATGGTGCACCGCCATCACCTTCACGCGCCTACCGAATAGAACTGGACGAAGAGGGAAAAGGGCTCTTGGACTGGAAGCAAGTGGAAGTACCTATGTGTCTCAATGAAAGTACTTACGTTGCCCGATGAAAGTACTTACGTGAGCCTTCGTAAGTACTTGGCGTGGTTTCCCCAACAAAGAGGCGAGATAAGCCCTCCGCAATTTGCAATACACTGCAAAAACAACGCAAGACGGGTAGAAATTTGCAGTGCACTGCAAATTTCTACCAAAACTTCCGTATATTTGCATTCGAGTTCATTTTTAGGAGAGGAATCGGACAATGATAGAACGTAAGGAGTACATACAAGCACTGGAGAAGTGGAGAGAAAAGAAGGTCATCAAGGTGGTGACAGGTATCCGACGTTGTGGAAAGTCTTCGCTACTGAGGATGTTCAGAGACAGAATCTTGGCAGAGGGAGTCTCGGAGCAACAGGTGCTGGCGATGAATTTTGAGGATCTGGAGAACGAGCAGTTCCTCGACTATAAGGTTTTGTATACGCACGTCAAGAAGAATCTGTCACCAAAGGGGATGAACTACCTGTTCTTCGATGAGATTCAGATGGTGGACAACTTCCAAAAGGTGATCGACAGTCTGTTCCTCTTGGACAACGTGGACATCTACGTGACGGGGTCGAACGCATATCTCTTGTCGGGAGAGATAGCAACATTGCTTACCGGTCGCTATGTGGAAATCAAATTGTTCCCATTCTCGTTTGGGGAATATCTCTCGGCTTTTCCACAGGACACAAATCCCGAGTCTGCCTATAGGAACTATGTGGAAGAAGGAGCGTTTCCTTATGTCTTGCAACTCCGGCACGACAAGGAGATGGTGCGTGAGTACTTACTGGGACTGTACAACACCATCGTCCTGAAAGACGTGGTGAGCCGCAGAAAAATCACAGATGTCATGATGCTACAGAGTGTGGTGAGATTCCTGGCCGACAATATCGGCAACATCTCTGTCATCAAGCGCATCAGTGACACGATGACCTCCCTGGGCAGAAAGATCACGTCACACACCATCGAGAACTACATCTCGGCACTGGTTGACAGTTATGTCTTCTATCCCGTATCCAGGTATGACACCAAGGGAAAACAGTTGCTGAAGACGGGGCAGAAACTGTATCTTGCGGACGTTGGCATGCGACAAGTTATCAATGGGACGAAAGGTGGTGACTTGGGACATATCCTTGAGAATGTCGTCTACCTGGAACTGGCCCGAAGGGGAGGAGAAATCTACGTAGGGAAAGTGGGCGACGCGGAAATTGACTTTGTGGTCGTGAGAGGCGAGGAGAAAACCTATTACCAAGTGGCGTTGACCGTGCGAGATACGACAACGTTGGAACGGGAACTGGCACCCTTGCGAACCGTTTCGGACAACTATCCCAAGTTCCTGTTGACGATGGACAACGACCCCGTAGTCTGGCACGATGGAATCAAGCAACAGTATGTGCTGGACTGGTTGTTGGCATGAAAATGTCTATTGTTGAAATGATGCAAAACGGGTAAAACGTTTCAAACCTTCTGCCAGCGTATTACGTGGGCAGGCGATGTTCCAACGCATGAATCCTTCGCCCTCCGAGCCGTACATCGTTCCTGCATTGAGCCACAATTCGGCTTCGGCAATCAATCGCCGTTCCAGTTCCTCCGAAGGGATGCCGAGTTTGCGACAGTCCATCCAAACGAGATAAGTTCCCTCCAATGCTGTGACAGGAAATTCCGGCAGACGATCACGGCAGAAATCCCGCATATAGAGATAATTGCCGTGCAGGTATTCGATAAGTCGGTTCAACCACTCTTCTCCTTCGTCGCTATATGCGGCTTGCGTAGCGATTACCCCGAACGGATTGACATCACATACTTCGTTGTCGTTAATGGCACGGTCGATTCTCGCACGGCGGCCGGCATCAGCGCAGACGATGTTCGCAATCTGCAATCCGGCTACATTAAACGCCTTGCTGGGTGATATGCAGGTAACGGAATGGCGCAGGAAATCTTCTGAAATGGAGGCAAACGGGGTGTAACGGTGTCCCGGGAATACCAGTTCACAGTGAATCTCGTCCGAAACGACCGTAACGCCGTGACGAATGCAGAGTTCGCCGATACGTACCAATTCCTCACGTTTCCAGACCCTTCCGGCAGGATTGTGAGGATTGCACAGCAGCATCACCTTTACTTTCGGATCGGCGGCCTTGCGCTCCAGGTCTTCGTAATCAATCGTATAAGTATTGTCCGCAAACACCAACGGAGAAGAGACCGTTTCGCATCCGTTGTTGCGGATAGACGAAAAGAAACAGTTATAGACGGGTGTCTGCACCAGCACCTTGTCGCCCGGCACGGTCAACGCCTTGATAATTGCCGATACCGCAGGCACTACGCCTGACGTGTAAATTATCCATTCACGCTCCATCTTCCAACCGTGACGGTGCGCGAACCAGCCTGTAACAGCCTCGTAGTAGCCGTCGGGCACATAGGTATAACCGAAAATGCCGTGTTCCACACGCCTGCGCAAAGCATTGACGATAACGGGAGCTGTGCGGAAATCCATATCAGCCACCCACATCGGCAACACGTCTCCGTTTTCGGCACTGTCCCATTTGTAGGAATCGGTGCCCCGGCGCGGAATCCGTTCATCGAAATTGTATTTCATATCCTCTGCTTAATCGGTGAAACAAGTACGCCCGTCCCGGAGGAGGATTTCACAGTCGGCAGGAGCCTTGATGTTCTCGTCTATGGTGACGGATCCGTATCCATCCGCCACGATTCGTCCCGACATCGGGTTCTTGATGTTCGTGATGGTTCCGCTGATATCCGCCTGCAACGTGCTGTACTCGAACGCTCGGTCACAGTCCGCCCCGAAGGTGCAGTTCTCCAGTATGAGGTCGTGAGCGTAGCAGAGCGGCTGCTCACCGGTGATATGACAGTTCACCAGACGCAGGTTTCTTGAGTGCCAGCCGAGATACTCGCCGTTGAGTTCGGAATCGTAGACGGTCACATTCTCAGCTTCCCAAAGGGCATCCTTCGTTGTGATTCTGGCACGATGGATTTCCACATTCCTTACATACTGGAACACATACTTGCTATCGCTCTCCAATCCGTCCACGTAGATGTCGTTGCTGAACATGAAAGGATAGGTGCCGCCATGCAGCGTGAGGTTCTTGGCGCGGATGCCGTTGCAACGCCAGAACACTTCGTCGGCATCGTTCATCGTTACATTCTCCAGGTCTATCTCGTCCATCTCACGGAACATTTTCGGCGCATCGATAACCGTGTCGGTCATCCTCAGATGGTCGGAGTACCACAAGGCCGAACGCCCTCCGACATCGAAATAGCAACGGTCGATTTTGAAACCGTGTACATGCCAGAAGGGATAGTTACCCTCGAAACGGCAATCAACGGCTTCTATGTTGCTACACTCTTTGATGGCCGATTCACCGGCGCGGATTATTACATTCTCCAGACGGAGATCATGGGACTCGAACAAGGGACGCTCGCCCCCGAATTCAGTATCTTTAATCAGTTTCATTTGGACTATTGTTTTAAGCCTTGAAATCACCCAACGTTGCACCAACAACCTTGCCTTCGATTTCTTTTGCCATAATTCACGGGTTAATGATAATTCGGCAAGGGTAAGCAAAGTTTCCGAGACACGCAAGGTTTTCTTGATTAATTATTCCAAAAAGCTTTAATTCCCGATAAGGAGTTTTGTTTTTCGGAGATTTGTTCTACCTTTGCACGGGGCAAGTGGCGAGGCGTTGACAGCCGCGATTCCCACCCTTGTCGCTTTCATTATGAAAGCAACGTAAGGGACTGAAACAGAAAACAAACTTTTTAAAAACTTGATATTATGGCATTAGAAATCACAGACGCTAACTTCGAGGCTTTGATTGCTGAAGGCAAGCCTGTAGTAGTAGACTTTTGGGCTACTTGGTGTGGTCCTTGCAAGAAAATCGGTCCGGACATCGAAGCGTTGGCAGAGCAGTACGCAGGACAGGTGACAATCGGCAAGTGCAACGTGGACGAGAATGACGCGCTGCCCGGCAAGTTCGGCGTACGCAACATCCCTACCGTACTGTTTATCAAGAACGGCGAACTGGTGGACAAACAAGTGGGTGCCGCTCCCAAAGCCACTTTCGAGGAGAAGATTAAGGCTCTGCTCTAATCCTCCCGTTCCCGGTTCTATCAGAGAACATACAAGGCGAAGTATCCGTTGAGCGGCGCGCAAGCCACGCGAAGCAAGGGTTCTTCGCTTTGCTTTTTATCCACAGCCCCCTGACCGGCACCACCGGGACGGGACTACTAACAAATTACAGCTATGGCAGAAAATGACGAATTCCTCTTGGAGGACGAAGACGACGAGAAGACCATTGAGTTTATAAAGAATTACCTACCGCAGGACTTGAAAGAGAAATTCTCCGATGACGAGCTTTACTATTTTCTGGACGTGATTGTGGACTACTACACCACAAGCGGATGTCTGGATGCCGCACCGGACAAGGACGGATACATCGACATCGACCAGGATGAGATTGTGAAGTACATCGTGAAGGAGGCGAAGAAGGACAAGATGGGCGACTACGACCCCGAGGAGATTCTCTTCGTCGTTCAGGGCGAAATGGAGTACGGCAATTCCATCGGTCAAGTGGAATAGTAACAGACTTGAGACAAAACAAAGTACGGAATGATAGTTTGCATTGCCGAGAAACCGAGTGTAGCGAAGGACATAGCGGATGTGCTGGGTGCCAAGTCGCGGCACGAAGGATACATCGAAGGGAACGGATACCAGGTGACATGGACTTTCGGTCATTTGTGTACCCTGAAGGAGCCGCATGAATACACGCCAACGTGGAAGCGATGGTCGCTCGGCAGCCTGCCTATGATTCCGCCGCGCTTCGGCATCAAGCTGATAGCGGACAGCGGCATAGAGAAACAGTTCAAAATCATTGAACGGCTGATGCAGCAGGCGGACGGCATCATCAACTGCGGCGATGCCGGACAGGAAGGAGAGCTCATTCAGCGTTGGGTGATGCAGAAGGCGGGAGCCAAGTGCCCCGTGAAGCGGCTCTGGATTTCATCGCTGACGGAAGAATCCATACGCGAAGGGTTTGCGCACCTGAAAGACCAGTCGGAGTTCCAGTCGCTCTATGAGGCTGGACTGTCACGAGCCATCGGCGACTGGACCTTGGGGATGAACGCCACACGCCTCTACACGCTGAAGTACGGACAGAACCGACAGGTGCTCTCCATTGGACGCGTGCAGACCCCTACGCTGGCACTGATCGTAAACCGACAATTGGAGATACGGAACTTCAAGCCGGAGCCTTACTGGGAACTGAAGACCACGTACCGCGACACGACGTTCGCCGCCACAAAAGGAAGGTTCACCAGCAAAGAGGAGGGCGAGCAGTTTCTGGAGACAGTGAAACAGCATCCGTTCACCATCACGGACGTGTCGGCCAAGAAGGGTACGGAAGCACCGCCCCGACTGTTCGACCTCACGTCGCTACAGGTGGAGTGCAACAAGAAGTTCGCCTACTCCGCCGACGACACACTGCGCCTCATCCAATCTCTATACGAAAAGAAATACACCACCTATCCGCGTGTGGACACCACGTTCCTGAGCGACGATATCTACCCGAAATGCCCCGGCATCCTGGCGGGACTCAAGGACTATGCCGTCTACACGGCACCGTTGGCAGGCAAGAAACTGCCGAAGTCGAAGAAGGTGTTCGACAACACGAAGGTGACAGACCACCACGCCATCATCCCCACGGGGGTCTACCCGCAAAACCTGACGGACATGGAACGCAGGGTGTACGACCTTGTGGCACGACGTTTCATCTCCGCCTTCTATCCCGACTGCAAGTTCTCCACCACGACCGTGCTGGGCAAGGTGGAAGAGATAGAGTTTAAGGTAACGGGCAAACAGATTCTGGAACCGGGATGGCGTGTGCTCTACCAAAAGGATGCCGCCGAGGAGAAGGATAACGAGAAAAGCGGTGACGAGGAACGCGTTCTTCCCCTCTTTACCGTGGGTGAGAGCGGACCGCACACACCGGACTTGAGCGAGAAGTGGACCCAACCGCCCAAACCCTACACGGAAGCCACGTTGCTGCGCGCCATGGAGACCGCCGGCAAATCGGTGGAGAACGAGGAGTTACGTGACGCACTGAAGGAGAACGGCATAGGTCGCCCCTCCACGCGCGCCGCCATCATAGAGACCCTGTTCAAGCGGCACTACATACGCAAGGAGCGCAAGAACCTGATTGCCACGGACACGGGCATCGAACTGATACAACTGATACACGAGGAGCTGCTGAAGTCCGCCGAACTGACGGGCATCTGGGAGAAGAAGTTGCGCGAGATAGAGAAGAAAAGCTACGACGCGCGCACCTTCCTCGAAGAGTTGAAGCAGATGGTACGCGATCTGGTTCAACAGGTGCTGAGCGACAACACCAACCGGCGGATAACGGTGCAGCCCGAAGAGCCTGCGCCGAAAGCCAAAAGCACGCCCCGCGCAAAGAGGAGCACAGCCCAAAAGAAGGGAACTGCCCCAAACAGGGAAACGACCCAAAGGGAAGAGAAAGTCCGAAGGGAGAAAACGCCCCGAAGGAATGAGAACCAGTCCGCTCCCGAGGAAGACCTGACCGGCAAGCCTTGCCCACTCTGCGGCAAAGGCACCCTTCTGAAAGGGAACACGGCCTACGGTTGTTCGGAATGGCGCAACGGATGTACCTATCGGGTACCGTTCACAAGCAAACCAACCAAAGAAAATTAGAAAGCTATGCGAAAGAGGCTGTCCATACAACTGCTGTCACTGCTCTGCGCCGTGACGTTCGCACTCACCCAAGCGAAGGCGCAGTCCGGCTATACCATCACCTCTTACTCGCCCAACAAAGAGCTGACGCAGAACACCTCCACCAGCATCATACAAGACCACAAGGGATTCATGTGGCTCTCCACATGGGACGGACTGACCAAGTTCGACGGGTACAACTTCCAGAACTACAAGTCACATCCGGGCGACAAGGTAGAGTTGTCCAACAACCGCTTGATTCATGTCGACGAGGATTGCGTCGGATACATCTGGGTGGTTTGCTACGACGGCAAGGTGAGCCGCTTCAATCCGGAAACGGAATCCTTCGAGGCCGTGTCTACTCCGGACGGCTTCACCGCCAAGACGATGCAGTGCTTCGGCAACGGGCACGTCTGGATAAATAACGGCAACAACCGTACTGTCCGCATGACCGTAGATTCGCTGACTCACCGCGCAGACCAGGACTTCCTGTTCCAAAGCGACGGCGACCCACGCTCGGAATATATCAGCATACACGAGGACGCACTCGGCAACGAGTGGATTCTTGCCACGCAGAGCGGCCTCTACCTGTTGTCGAAAGGCGAGAACAAGGTGCGGCGCATCCGCGGAAGTGAGGACAAAGGATTCCACTGCTATTGCGAGACGAACAACGAGGTGTTGCTGGGGGCCGACAATGGCGAGGTGTGGCATTACAGCAAAAACAAGCAACAGTTCTTCACCGAGCGTGTCGATGTCCAGTCGAAGGTAAAGTCCATCCTACGGTTCGACTCCCTACTGGTCTACGCCACCGCCAACGACGGGTTCTTCGTGAAGGACGGTGCCGGACGACTGGACCACTACCCCAACCCGGGGGCAGACCCGACGAAACGAGGCATACGCAACATGTACATCGACCGCAACGGGCTGGTGTGGTTGGAAACGTCTTCGCTCTCGCTCACCCTGTTCAGCCTGAAGGATCGCACGTTCCGCCACATCCCCTTCAAGAGCGGGAAGAAGAACTCACGCGAGGCTTTCGGACTAAGGATATTAGAGGATAAGATTGGCAATGAATGGGTCTATCCTTACTTTGGCGAACTGGCCTATTTCAAGCGGGGGGAATTGGTTCCGTTCACCGATCTGAACAAGGAACTGGGATGGAATTCCTCGGACAGCCACTACCGGTTCTACTGCGACACGCAGAACAATCTGTGGGTTTCCACCTCACGGTGGACAGGAAAGATTTCGCCCCGTAACCCACAGTACCACCGTACCCTACTCAACCGCAACAGCTCCGCCAAGCCGGAGGAGAATACCTTCCGGGCAATCTGCAAGACCCGTAACGGACAGATCTGGACAGGCAACAAGTCGGGGGAAATCGTCATCTATACGGACGACTTCCAGTTTGTGGGCAAACTTACTCCCCAGGGCGGCATCACTTCCAATCCCCTGGAATCCACAACCATGGGGATAGCCTACGCCATTGAGCAAGACAGTAAAGGGCGCATTTGGATAGGCACCAAGGGAGCAGGTTTGTTCCGGGTAATCCCCGTTGCGGCCAACCGCTACGACATCAAACAGTTCCGATACGAAGACAAGAACACCTACAGCATCAGTTCCGACCAAATCTATGCCCTCCACGAGGACAAGGAGCACCGTCTGTGGATAGGGGCCTACGCAGGAGGACTCAACTACTTGGACGAGAGCGACCCGCAGAACCCTCGCTTCATCCACTACCGTAATGAGTTAAAAGGCTATCCCATACAGGAGGGAGACAAGGTGTACAGCATCACGTCGGACAAAAAAGGACACCTGTGGATAGGCTCGTCCAACGGCATCCTCACGGCCAGTCGACCGGTCGGCAAACCGGAGGACATCCGCTTCCGGCTGCATCAACGCATCCCCGGCGACAGTAGCAGTTTGGGCAGCAACAACGTGCAGTATCTCTATCATGCCTCGGACGACCAAATCTACGTTGCCTCCTTTGGCGGCGGATTCAGCCGGGCGGAGTGGCAAACGGACAGCCTGCTCACCTTCACCACCTACACCTCGGACAAAGGACTGCAGTCCGACATCGTCTTCTCCATCCAAGAGGACAATCAGAAGAAGCTGTGGATGGCCTGCGGTAGCGGCATGAGTTGCTACGACCTGCAGACACAGACGCTCAGCAAATGGGACGAGAGCCAAATCGGATTCCAGCCAGTGTTCAACGAGGGCGAAGCCATCTTCACGGACAAAGGGGAGATTGCCTTCGTCAGCCTGACGGGTCTGTTCCACTTCCGTCCGTCCGACATAGCCAAGAGCGACTTCGTGCCCTCGCTCATCTTCACTCGGCTGACGTTGGGCGACCGTGTCATCAAACCGTTGGAGAGCGAGATACTGCCCAAGCACATCGACTACATGCAGCGCATCCGCATTCCGCACGAGGAGAACTACTTCACCATACGCTACGCCGCACTGGAGATGACACATCCCTACAGTGTGCAATACGCCTACAAGCTCGAAGGATTCGACAACGAATGGCATCAGGCCGGCAGCCAACGGTCGGTCACTTACACCAACCTCCCCACCGGGAAGTACACACTCTTGGTGCGCTCCACCAACGGTGACGGCGTGTGGGTGGACAACCTGCGGAAATTGGAGATTGAGATTCTCCCCTCTTTCTGGGAGACTCCGCTGGCATGGATTATCTATCTCCTGCTACTCGCCGGCATCGGTTTCTTTGCCGCCAAAGTGATTTCCACATTCTATCGGTTGCGCAACAAAGTATATATAGAGCAGCAGCTGACAGACATCAAGTTGCAGTTCTTCACCAACATCTCGCACGACCTGCGCACACCGCTCACGCTGATAACAGCTCCCATCGAGAACCTGTTGCAAGACAAAGAGGTACCGCCTTTCGTCAAGGAACAATTGCGGCTGATAAAGCGCAATACGGACGGCATTCTGAAGCTGGTGAACCAGATATTGGACTTCCGCAAGATTCAGAGCCACAAGATGAAGTTAGTGGTGGAAGAACTGGACATCATCGCGTTCATCTCGCGCGTCATGACCAACTTCAAGGCATTGGCCCTGGAACGCGACATCCAGTTCTCGTTCACTCACGACGTTGACCGCTGCTATGTGTGGACAGACTCGGACAAGTTGGAGAAGATTCTCTTCAACCTGCTCTCCAACGC
This sequence comes from Acutalibacteraceae bacterium, assembly GCA_963652075.1. Lineage (GTDB taxonomy): Bacteria > Bacteroidota > Bacteroidia > Bacteroidales > Bacteroidaceae > Phocaeicola_A. The sequence goes on along the minus strand of CAVJRQ010000048.1, from coordinate 8,680 downwards.
TTTCAAGTTTACCGAATCGGGCAAACGGATAGAGGTTCGATTCAGCAAAGACGAGAAAGAGTACTGCATCGAGGTTTGCGACGAGGGTATCGGCATCCCGCAACATTGGCAACACGAGGTTTTCTCGCGCTTCACCAGTTACAAGGACAAGTCCATCACGGGCAATCCCTCCACGGGAATCGGCCTCTCCATCGTCAAGGAGCTGGTGGACTTGCTCAGGGGCACGGTGACACTCACCAGTCACGAGGAGAAGGGAAGCACCTTCCGTCTGACCTTCCCGTTGGGCAAGGAGCATTATGTTTCGGGTACGGAAATCATCGTACAGGACCGCGACAGTCACGCGGGACAGCCCTTGACACAGACGACCGAAGAGCCGGCGAATAAGATCCCGGAGATACCCACCCTGCTGATTGTGGAGGACAACAACGACATGCGGCACTTCCTGTGCGACATCTTCAGTGACCAATATCAAGTTCTGGAGGCTTCCGACGGAAAGGCCGGACTGGCGACCGCCCTCAAGAAAGTGCCCGACCTCATCATCAGTGACGTGATGATGCCGGTGATGGATGGCGTGGAGTTGCTGAGTCACCTGAAGAGCGAACTCTCCACCAGCCATATACCCGTCATCCTGCTCACGGCAAAATCGGCCATCGAGAGTCAGCTTAGTGCACTGAAAGAGGGTGCGGACGACTACATCACGAAACCTTTCAGTGCCACTTATCTGAAAGCCCGTGTGGAGAATCTGCTGCAACAGCGTCGTAAGCTACAGGCCATCTATTGCAAGAAACTGCTCAACGTCAATCCGCAGCCCAAGGAGGAAGAGCCGACGGAGAATTACCTGTCCGAGCAGGACAAGCTGTTCATGAACAAGCTGATTGCCTTGACGGAAGAGAATCTGGGTAACAGCGAACTGACTATCGACATGCTGGTGAAGCAGTTCTACATGAGCCGAACCAGTTTCTATGCCAAGATAAAGAACATCACCGGCCTCTCCCCCATCGAGTTCGTCCAGCAGATGCGCGTAAAACGGGCTGCGGAGATGATAGCGGAAAACAAGTACAGCATTACGGAGATAGCCAACCGGGTGGGATTCAACGACGCGCACTACTTCAGCCGCTGTTTCAAGAAAGCCTACTCGGTGTCGCCTACGGAATACCTCCGCCGTTCGAGGAACGGATTCTGAGCGGAGCACCCATCTATTCCTCTGGAGCGTTCGACCTCGCCCCATGAAGTAGTTAACGTAACTTCGTTTTTTGGGGGAACGGTTCGCCCGGACAACGCAAGCGGTTGCACTTGCCAACGTAAGTACTTACATGAGCCAACGTAAGTACTTTCATCGGGCAACGTAAGTACTTACGTGAGCCATCGTAAGTACTTACGTTTTTCGGCTTGGTTCTAATCCGTTGCTGAGGTAACGCCGTTTCTTCAAGCCTCTCCGCCCTTTCAACAGAACAGAAATATCAGCGGAATGGCAATACCGATAATCAGCTCGATGCCGCCCCGTCCCCACAAGCCCTTCGGTCCTTTCAGCATGATGAGACCGGTGAGAGTGATGAGGATAAGCGCCCCTGCGAACAAGTCCGCAAAAGTGGTCCACCAACTGCCCGGGTTATAGTGCAGCTTGGTGATTGCACTCAACACGGGACGCGGGGTGAGCTTTTCGTAGACAGCCTCGCGGGTGGCGAGGTTCACCACCAGGCTGGAGCCGCCCTTGAGGAACACCTTCATCACGTCCTTCTGCGGGAAATAGTGTTTGGTATAGTTCTTCGCCTCGTCCAGCGGTTCGAGCACCCGCAACACATCCGCCTTCTTCACCTGCTGTTGGGCGGGCAGCAGCTCCACCACCACCTTGCGTTGCTCCACCGTATAGTTCGGGTTGATGGAGTTCCGATGGTTCATGACGATGCCCGACGCGGCATATATCAGCACCATGCCGGCGAAGAGGAAGGAGAGCTCGCGGTGCAGGAAACGACTGACCTTGCGCAGTTGTTGTGCCGGATTACTCGACAATTTCATAGCTGATAGCGTCTACATGGTAGAAAGACAAGTAAGCCTTGCCCTCTTCAGCCTGGCGGGCAGCGATTTTGGCGCGGAAAGCGGCGATGCGGTCCTCGGGGGTGTTGGCACTCTCGCCTCTCGCCTTTTTCTCCGTCTCGCATCCAGCCTCGCCTTCACCATGTTTCTTGGCAGCGGCATCTTTCAGCTGAGCCTCCCATGTCTGCAGGTAAGCCTCGTCGATGCGGTCTTCTTTCATGATGCCTTTCACGCGAACGATGCTGTTGACGCATTTGGTATCGAACGCTCCCAACTCGCAAGCCTCCACACGGACGGTCTTCGTGTCGTCACTGCCCATGAGGAATATCTTTGTGGCACCGTGTTTGCACGCATGCGTGCAGATGGCCTCCACGGTCACCTCCTGGCCGGTCAACGCCTCAGCATTGGCCAACAGACTGTCTACATCCATAGCGGCTGCCTGTTCTGCCTGAGCGGCATCGTTGGTTTTCTGTTTGTTACCACCACATGACGTGCCGGCAATGGCAAAAGCGGCCACCGCCAATCCCAAAATCATTTGTTTCATCTTCATCTTTACGTTCTGTTTTATTGTTAATATGAATTGTTCCTTGTTTCTGCGGCAAAGTTAAGCATAATTCGTTGAATGAGGAATCACTATTAATAGGTATAATACTAAAATCAGAAAGCCCGGCGAATCACTTCGACGGGCTTTCAAGCGCATAATTAATAACTATATAAAACCGAAAAAATAGAAATTTCACAAACTAAAAAACTTAACCCATTAACTGAATTACTTGATTTGTGTGTGAGTCACCTTACCACCGCTGTGGATAAGGATGTTTCTTGTGTCAACCTTTAAACACCTAATGTTTTATTAACCGATGCAAAGTAAGGGGTTATTCCACTGACAGGGGTTCAAATATTGTCTTTTTAAGTGCACTTTTTATCAAATTGCGACGTGTACTATTTGGCGACCATTTTTTCGTCTACTGATTCCCAGCAGTTTGATGTCATCTTTAGAGATTCTCACAGGCAACGCACCGCCGTTGGCGTGTATCCGCTGCGGATTCGCCACTCTTGCGGATAGAGATTGTTGGCACGGTTGCCGATGTTTTTAGCGAATCCCAAGGGGACATCCCGATAGGTGACGAGCACGTAGCCTTTGGGTACATCCACGGGAAAGGAGATGGCTTCCTTGCGCAAATAGGCGATGGCTTGGTCGTAAGTGAGCGGTACGGACGGATAGCACTCCCTGTTGAGGTCTGCGCTCATGGCCAATGAATGATGGGGAATCAGGTCTTTGCCTTTCAGTTGGACTACGGCCACTCCGGCATGAAGCACATGCAACCGTTGGCGCAACAACCGGTAAAGGCTCGCATAGGAGGAAGGGAAGGCAACTACCGTGTCGCCCGCCACTTCCCATTGATAGGCGTCGGCGTGCAGCAAAGCCCGTTTGCAGTCCGCAGGTACGGGCGTAGTTTGAGCGTTGCCCCGTTTATCCTTGTTCTTCTTACGTTCTTTCGGTTCATAGGGTCGCGGCTCTGCACCGACAGGTTTTCGGAACGCGGCCAGGAAGAAGCCCTCGCCTTGCGTGCGATGAGGAAGGAAGTGGTAGACAGGCAGGGAGGTTCCGCACAGGTCGCCCGTGACATTCCACTCCGGCTCAACGGGTATGGGCAACGGTTCAGCGCCAAACTGTTCGGCAATCCACTGCACGTTCCGTTCGTCCTCATGGCTATTGTAGGTACAGGTACTGTAGATGAAAAGTCCGCCGGGTTTCAGTGCGTCCCACACGTCGGTGAGAATCTCCCGTTGGCGTTGCCAACAGGTCTCCACGTTGCGCGGACTCCATTCGTCAATGGCGACAGTGTCCTTGCGGAACATCCCCTCGCCCGAACAAGGCACGTCCGCCAATATCACATCGAAGAGTGAAGGATAAGCGGCGAAGTCGGCGGGTGCATTCTGGGTTACTATCACCTCGGGATGCCCCCACTTGGTTAGGTTCTCGGCAAGCACCTGCGCACGGTTGCGTATCAGTTCGTTGCACACAAGCAGGCTGCCTTGCGGCAGGGCAGCGCGCGCCAACGTAGACTTACCTCCCGGAGCGGCACAGAGGTCGAGCATGACCACAGGCGTGTCCACGTAGGTACGCAACACCCGCTCCACGAACATCGAAGATGCCTCCTGCACATAGTAGCATCCAGCATGGAAGAGAGGGTCAAAAGTGAAGGTCAGCCGTTGGCCCAGATAGTACCCCGCCGCCGACCAAGGGACACGTTTCGCGGTGGCAAGCGGCCCGTCCGAATCAAGTCGGGCAGGCATCTTCGCCTCGTTGACGCGTACGCTCACGGGCGACTCCTGTTGCAAGGCATCACGAAAACAAGCGTATTCTTCCGCTCCCAGCAGGGAGGTCATCTCTTTCTCAAACTCTTCCGGTAAATTCATGCGAACGAATGTTTCTTTTAGTCCGCTGCAAACTTACGGAAAAGAGTCGGAATAGAGCGAAGGAAAGAAAAAAAACGTACCTTTGGAAAAGAAAAGGTTATTTGCCGCAACCTGACGGGGTCATTGTCACGTCTAATACACAGAAAACAAAAGTAGTGAACGGTAAACGATTGCAAATAACTTAACAAGAAGATACATTATGAAAAGAATCATGTTAGCATTGGCCATGGTATTAGGCTTATCCTACAGCCTGTTGGCCGCAAACGCAGAGAACACAAAGACGAACGGGCAACCGATGGCCACCAGCGTGGCGGTGGAGTCGACGAACGGCCAATCACATCCCTCTTCGGACAGCGCACAGAAAGACGACTCCGCAAAAAGCGTGAAAGAGGAAATGGACATCAACTTCGACCATCTCCGCAACAAGGATGCAGCCGACAGTTTCGTAAGGATACTGGCCGTGTCGTTCATCTTCGGCGGTCCGATATTGATTGTCGTGCTTTGCTGCTATTACCGCTATAGAATCAGGGTCAACAGACTCTATTTGGCCAAGCAGGCATTGGAAGCCGGTAAGGAGTTGCCGGTCGACATTCTCAATCCTACTTTGGCGCAGACGGGCGAACAACGGATACAGAAGGGTGTCAGGACTCTCTTCGTCGGACTGGGATTGGCAATTGTCTTCCGGATGCTTATTTCATCCGAAATCATGTCCATCGGCATACTGATTATGTGTATGGGTGCCGGGCAGATAGTTTCCGGATGCATAAAGAGAAGATTCGCCAAGGATGAAACACAAGAGGCAAAACGGCCCGTCACGACGGACAACGTTACAGAAGACATCCACACCAACGAGAACAAGTAAAACGGCATGCAACAGCTGAACGACATATCGTTGGTGACACAGGTTCTGGTGTTTCACAACAAGCGGGCGTTCGACTCATTGGTGGTGAAGTACCAGTCTCCCATACGGAGATTCTTCCTCAACCAGACGCTTGGCGACAAAGAACTTAGCGACGACCTGGCTCAGGAAACGTTCATACGGGCCTACCTTCACCTCGCCACGTTCAAGGGTCTGTCGAGCTTCTCCACCTGGCTCTTCCGCATCGCATACAACGTGTTCTATGACGATGTACGCAGCCGGAAGCCGACAGACAGCTTGCAAGCGGACGAAGTAGACCGAACCCGTCAAGCGGAACAGACGGACGCGGCCGTAAGGATGGACATCTATGCGGCTCTCCGCCGATTGAGAGAAGAAGAACGCGTCTGCCTCACCCTCTTCTACATGGAGGACTTGTCCATCGACAAGATAGCCTCCATCACGGGCAAACCAACGGGCACGGTGAAGTCGCACCTGGCACGGGGCAAAGAGAAAATGCACGAATATCTAAAGAACAACGGTTATGAAGGAAATAAATGAAGATAACATCATCCTGTTCATGAAGGAACAGAAACAGGAAGTGGCGGACAATGGCTTCTCCAAACGGGTGATGAGGCGACTGCCCAGTCACAAACATGCAATAACGACCTGGGTAGACGTGGCTTTGACAGCCGCATGCCTCTGTCTGTTCGCTGCGCTCGGCGGGTTCGATTTCGTACGCGACACGCTCAACCACTTCATGGCTTGCGTCAACGCGCACGCAATCGGCCACCTGCTCAGCGACACAAAGCTGATGCTTGCCTGCGCCATTGCCGTTGTCAGTCTCACGATTACATATTTCTACAATACCGAGGAGGGGTAACGGGCCATGAGAAATCGATTCATTATATTTCTATTGTTACTAATACCGTTATCCGTCTCAGCACAGCAGCAAAGTGAGGGCGAACCATTTATCAGAGGTACCGTAACGGACGAAAAGCGGCAACCCATAGAAGGAGTAGTTGTCAGTGTGTTCAGCACGGACAGCACCTTTCTCGCCAACACGCTGAGTGACAGCACCGGCTTTTTCCGTATGGAAATCGTGCCACAAGACGTACGCATCACTACCAGAATGATGGGATACGAAAACCGATACCTGTCCGTTAAAAAGGAGAACCGCACGCCTATTACAATAGCCTTAAAACCAGCCATCAACCTGATTGACGAGGTCGTTGTGAAAGGGCGCAATATCGTCAGAAAGGACGACAAGCTGATGATTTTCCTTCCGGAACGGACAAAGAGGAACGCCTACGACGGTTACAGCGCATTGTCGTCACTCAACATACCCGGCTTGCGCGTGGACATGTTCAGTCAGTCCGTCACTACACACGGCTCGGCAACCTTGCTTTGCATCAACGGCCGGGAGGTAAACACGGACGAAGTATCCACCTTGAATCCGGCAGACATCAAGCGAATAGACTATTACCAAATGCAAGACCCCAGCCATCCTGGAGCTGAAGCCGTGATAGATTTCATACTGGTAAACCGGGACAACGGCGGACAAGTCTTCGCAAAGGCCAACCACCATCTGAACATCGGCAAAGGTGGGACTACCGTTGACGTGAAGCAGTATAGGAAGCGTACCGAGTTCAACGCGCAGTTGTCCGGAAGCTACGCACGATACACGCCCGACAAGGGAGAACTCTCTACAACCGCCATGCCGTTTGCGGACGAAACCATCCAAAAGCAGGTAACGACGGAGGCTTCGCCACAACGCCACAACAGTGCGACAGCGAGATTCTCGTTATTGCACCAATGGAAGGGAGAACAGACCAACAACATGTTCAATGCCGCCGCCTATCTCAAGAGGGGACACACAATCAACAACACACGGATGACGGAATCCTATAACGAGGAGAAAACGGCTTCCGGCAACAGGAAGCACAGCGACAATAGCTCTCCCATGCTACAGCTCTACTACGAGGGGAAGTCGCCCAAAAGTCTCTTGCGGGCCAAATTATACGGCAGTTACAGCAACTCCCGGCAGGACAGGGACTATAACTCACTGATAGCGTATAGCTCCACAACGGATCAAGACTTTTACTACGTTGCACCGTCATTCACGTATGCACACAGCATAGGCAAGAGACACCTGTCCGCCATCCAGCTGCAATACGAATACAATAACATCAAGACGCAATACGCCGACAATGCGCAGGATGCGGGACTCCGTCAACAATACGGGTATGGTTACATGTGGCTTATCGACAATTTCAAGGTTGTTCCCAACAAGTTCCATCTTACATTCCAGTTGGGAGGCAGAATGGAGACCATTGACAACGGCAACAGCACCGACACGAAGCTATTCTTCACGCCGTCACTGTTCTATAAGGTCTTTTTGCCGCACAACCATAACATAAACGGTAATTTCGCCATTGGAACCGTGCAGCCCACTGAAAGCCAGTACAACGAAACGGAACAAACGGTGGACCCTTACCAGCGTTTACGGGGTAACGCGAATCTTATCACGCCCAAAGTCTGGGGAGGAGTTGTCCGTTACAGCCACGACGGGAAATGGGGCGGCTATGAACTTGAAACCGAATATGAGCAGCAAACCAATCCCATCTTCAAAGAAATTACGCCCGACAATACACGTGGGGTTTATGTACAACAGTATCGCAACGGCAACAAATGGCAATCATTACGCAGTTCCGCCGCAGTGACGATCAATATGTTTGAGGGCAAACTTAGCTGGATGAACGGACTGGAATATCTCTACCTGAAGGACGATATGACCCAAGTGGCTTCATGCGGCAAAATCGCTTACGGCACATCGCTCTCCTGTAATCTCCGGAGCTTTATGGCGCGTCTTGACTTCACTACGGCGACCCGTAGCCTATACGCCGGAACGATGTATAAAGGTCCCGTGAACCTTAGCCTCTCCATGGCTTACACGTACAGGAAATGGCATTTCACGCTGGACGTAAAGAATCCGTTCTACCGGGTTTGGAACGAAAGGGAATACCGATACGGAGGATACGCAAGCACCTCCCGGCAGTACAACCCCTACACGGGTTACAACGTCTTCTCTTTCGGTGTCAACTACCGCATCAATTACGGCAAGAAACACAAGTTCCAAGAGGTTCAGATGTACGATAGCGTAAAGAGCGCAATATTGGAAGAGTGACATGCCAAAAGCAATTAGGGTCAGTCCGAAAACCCGGTGGCGATTATTCGGTTAACCAACCGTTGACCAACCGTTAACCAGCCGTTAACCAAAGTCCGTTCGTTCGGGGAGGGTGTCCTAATGTCGTACGACCATGCACCCTAACGTCGTACGACTATAGTACCTCATGTCGTACGTTA